>JBCCYF010000013.1:0-59297 GCA_039190275.1 Pseudomonadota bacterium
AAGGCGACCGCGACGACAAGCGGCACAAGAGTTTGGACCTGCGGGCTGGAGTCCAGGATTATCGGGATCAGCCCGACAAATGTGGTGGAGGTGGACAGGGCTATGGGCCGAAACCGATCCCGTACGGCGTTCAGCGCGGCAGATGTGTAGTCGTCGTCCCGTAAATGGCTTTGAAAGAAGGTGAGAAAGAGAATGGAGTTGTTCACCACGATACCCGCCAGGGACGCGAACCCGATGAAACTGGGCATGGACAGATCAAGCCCAAGCGCCCAATGACCCAGGATAGTGCCGATCAGGGCGAATGGGATCGAGATCATGACGATCACCGGCAGCGTGTAGGACCGAAACTGAAACGCCAAAACCAAGTAAACCCCCACCAGTCCGAGAAGAAGCGCCGACAGGATCGAACTTTGCGACTGCTGCTGCTCCTCCGTGGCGCCGCCGATGCGGATCTCGACGCCCGGAAACTGCTGCATGATCTGAGGGCCAAGCACACCTGTCACGACGCCGGATATCGCCGTCGAGGTTGTGGCGCTTCGATCAATCTTGCCCTGTATGCGTGCCACCGCCATACCGTTCGAGCGGGTGATCGTCGGGTAGCTGGCCGCAAGGCTGATGTCGGCCACCGACGACAGGCTGGTCTGCGCCCCGTCAGACAGAATGATCGGAAATTCCTCCAATTCGGTCAGGTTGGTGACGGTATCCGCCAGTTGTACCCGGACGGCCAAGTCGCTCGCGCCTTGCCGAAAGCTGTCGGTTTCCGAACCCTCGAACGCATCGCGCACCTGCAGGGAAAGGGCCTGCGGGGTCAGGCCGGTGGCGGAGCCGAACTCGTTCAGCGCGATCCGCGCCTCACTGCGGCCGCCATAAAAGTCCTGAAACGCCTCGGTCACATCATCGCGCGCCAGAAGTGCTGAAAGAAGCATGCTGGCGGCGGCCTCCAACTCTTCGAGATCCCGGCCCAGCAGTTCAACATCCAGGTCAACGCCACCCGGCCCCACCTCGGACTGTGAAAAACTGCTCTGGACGATATCGGGCAACGGCCCGGCCGCCTCGCGCCAGGCCAGAAGCACGTCATCCGCCTTGACGTTGCGCTCGGCGCTTTCCAGCAGGTCAACGGTGATTGTCGCGGTGTTCGATCCATTGTCGTTGACGTCCGCGTTAACCGCATACTGTGTCAGCACCCTTTGGACCAGCGGTTGGCCGCCATTCGTCCCGGGCGTCAAACGTTCGTCCACCTCCTCGAGGCCGGCAAGCAGGCGATCCACGGTGTCCACTGTGCGTTCCCGGGAAATCCCCGAGGTCAGCGCGACCCGCGCGACGATCGAGTCACTCTCGGTGCTTGGAAAGCCGATCACCTTGATCTGTCCCGAACCCACAAGTCCGAACGTTATGATCAGAACCGCAATCACCACGCCGAATGTGAGGTAGCGCAGTTCGACCAGCCGCGCGGCAATGGGCAGAACAACGCCATCCTTAAAGCGTTCAAGAAGCCGTGTCGCGGTGCGGTTCTGCTGCGCGCCCGGATCAGCCGGAGCCGCATGGCTCAGGTGGTTTGGCAAGATCAGGAAACCCTCAACCAACGAGAGAGCGAGCGTGATGAGCAGAACCATCGGGATGAACTTCAGAATCTGTCCGATCTCACCTGAAATGAACATCAGCGGGCCGAAGACACAGGCCGTGGTGATGAATGATGACAGCACGCCCGGCATGACCTCCATCGTTCCACGGGCCGCCGCCTCAAGCGGCGGTGCTTTTCTGCGCCACTTGTCGATGTTTTCAGCGATCACGATGCTATCGTCCATAATCAGGCCCACGGCCATCAGGAGCGCAATAAGCGTGACCATATTGATCGTGATCCCCATCACGCTCATCACAAACAGCCCCCCCAAAAACGAAACGGGCAGCGCGGCTGAGATCCAGAGCGCCTCGCGGATCGAGAAGAACAGCCACATGGTCACAAATACGAGCACAAGGCCGACCCCGATATTTTGCAAAATAAGGGTCAGGCGCTCCGCCACGACGTCAGTGATGTTATTGATCACCGTGATTTCGAATGGGTCGGGATACCTTGCGCGCTCGGCTTCCAGGAGCGCATCAACGCGGTCAAAAACGCGAATGCTGTCGTCGTCCTTTGCTTTCGAGATCGAAATGATCGCGGCTTGCACACCATCGATATAGCTTTGCTGGTTTTCGTCACTGTCGACCAGCGATACAGCACCAATGTCGGCAATCCGAACGACACTCCCATCCGGGTTTTCCAGGATGGTCATGTCTTCCAGTTCCGCCACCGTGCGACTGACACCGACATAGCGCAGCACCACACTGGCTTCGGCCAGATCCGCATTCCCCAGCGGCTGGCGCAGGCTTCGCGCCTCGATGGCATCAATCACATCGCGGCTTGAAAGTCCGAACTGGCGCAATGCCTGCTGGTCAAAGCTCACCTGAAGCTCGCGATCCGTGATCCCGGTCACCGTAGCCTCGGCCACGCCGGGAAGCGCCAGCAGGCGGTCGGCCAACCCGTCGGCATAGGCCACAAGCCCCTCCCTGCCGGTGATGCCCGAGACGGACAGCAACGCCACCAAATCCGTGCGCGCATTGATTTCGACAACCGGTGTCTCCGCATCACTGGGAAAGTCGTTCACACCGGAAACAGCGGAAAAAACGTCATTAAAGAACTGCGTTATATCACCGCCTTCCTCCAGTTCGGCTGTCGCAACAGCCCGGCCGTCCACAGACATGCAGTCGAAATCGGCGAGTCCGCTGACCCCGGTCAGCGAGTCTTCCAGCGGATTACAGATCTCATCATCGACATCCAGCGCGGATGCGCCGGGATAGACGACCGAGACCGCGACACTGTCGGCATCGAACTCCGGAAAGGTCTCCCGCTCCAGCCCGCTGATAACGGAAACCCCCAGAATGCAGATCAGGATCATCAGCAGGTTGGCTGCCACCGGATGGCGGACGAAATAGCCAACCATCTTAGCTGTCCCCTTCGGCGGAAACCGGAATGAGTGCCAGACCTTCGACCGGAGGCTGCGGATCGGACAGGATCAGACGTTCACCCTCGCTCAAACCGTCCCTCACGATGACCCTTCCGTTTACCACCGGCCCTAGTGTGACCGGACGAACCTCAAGCCGGTCGTCGGCATTTGAGACATAGACAAAAGCGCCGCCCCCATCGCTCTGCCGCACCACATCGCGCGGTATTGTGATCAGCCCATCTATCGGCGGGGTCTCGATGTCGACGGCAACAAAGCCCCCAACGTTCAGAGGCGGCCGTTCGGCGGCCCGGCCCACCACCATCGGGTCGTTCACCCGAACAGCGATGCCGAATGTGCCGGTTGTGCTGTCAATGGCCCCGCGAAACCGCACGAGTTCGGCCGGATACACCGCGTCCCTGTTCAAAAGCCGCAGACGGACCGCTGCGGTTACACCGGCCTCTTTCAGAAAATTGATGGCCTGCGTGGCATCGACTTCTTCGATGGACGCAAGCCTTGGACCAAGCGTTGTTTGCGCGACGGGTAGAAAATCCCGAGGTTGAAATGCCGCCACAACCTCGACCGCCTCGATGGACTCAAGGCTCAGCAGCTCACCTCCCACGCGGATGAACTGGCTCTGCTCGACCGCCTCTTGGGACACCCGACCACGAAACGGTGCCCGGATCGTCGTGTTGGAGAGGTCCCGTTCGGCTTCCTCAAGCTCGGCCTGCCGGACCGCCACCGTCGCTTCGAGCGAGGCACGTTGGGATGGGTACAGATCGATCGTATTGTTCAGATTTGTAACCGAAGACCGCTGCGCGAGGAGCGTTCTCTCCGCCGTATCGAGGCTTGCCTGGGTGCTCGTCCCCCGCGTTTGAAGGTCCAGGGTCCGGGCATACTCCGCTTCGGCGACCTCCAGGATACGGCTTTCCACCTCAAGTAGCCGGCTTGAGTTCGCCTCCTGCTGCTCAAGTTCGGCAAGGCTCGCCTCCGCCGACGCTATGTTGGCCTTGGCCTTTTGAACGGCAAGCTCGTAGTCGGTCCGATCCACCTGGACAAGCAAATCGCCCGCCTCGACGATTGATCCTTCCGAGAGGCCCTGAAACACCTCCGCCACCCTGCCCTCTACTTCTGATACCGCGGCCCAGGTTTGGGCGGATTCAACCCGTCCGTAGCCCGAAACCCGTATCACAGTCGGACTGGACTCAACCGTCAGGGTCCGAACTGCAAGACTAGTTTCGGGTTCCGAACTCTCCGGGGTTTGTTGCGGTTGTGTCATCCACATATAAACCGCCACGCCGATGACGAGCGGGGGAATGATCAGCAGGGATTTGAGGTTCATTTACCGCTCTCCGTTCGATATCCGCATCGCGCAACCAAACATTGCGCATACCTTATACGTTCAATTCGCACAGTCCCGTCGGGTCGTCGAGTATCTGGGGGCGCTCACAGTTCCGGTATCGTATCTGGACAAGAAGCACCCGCATAGGGCGCTTTTCGCGGACCGCCAGGACCGTCTGTGGACACAGGGACTTTGGGTGACCGTGACGAGGTTTTCGGGACAGGAATGCGGCAGCGACTCTGGATTGCGCTAATCCCATCGATACGACAACGGTTGGTTCGGTCCACTCCTGCCCTCCGCAGCAGGGGATTTGAGGCTCTGATTAGGCCCGCGTGGCAAGCGCTTCGAGTTTCTGCGCCGTGGCTTCAAGCAGGTCGAAGGCCGCACGCATGTCGCCAGCGGCGGCACCGGTTTCGGACCCGCTTTCCAGCGCGTCGACCCGGGATTTAAGGCGGGCATTTTCTGCTTCGGCCACCTGAACCCGCAGGGCGATCTCGCTTGTGCGATCCGCGAGCATGAGCGCCGACATCAGCAACATGCGCGCCTCGGGCACATGTCCCGTTGACTTCGCCAGCGCTGCAGCCTCGGCATCCAGAAGTGCGGCGGCTTGCTGAACCTGATCCTGCTCGCCTTCAAGGCAGGCCACGGTGTAGTCGCGCGTTCCAACCCGGACCTTGACCTCCGGCATCACGCGCTCTCCTCAATCAGGGGACGCAACTGCTCAAGCAGGGCATCAAGCTGGGCCAGGTCCTCGTCACGTCTTTGGGTCAACAACTCCACCTGATCCGAGAGGGCCTTGTTTTCCGCCTGCAGCTGCGCGACCTGAACCGGGTCCTCGGGTCCATCGGGGAACGGTGCTGCAAGGCGCGCTTCCAGACCTTCAAACGCAGCTTCAAGGCGCGCCTCCAAACTCTTCAAATTACTCATATTCATAGCTGCCTGTCTTTTACCGTTTTCTACCTACAACTTCGGCTTCCGCGACCGAGACGTCAAGAGGAACCCGGCTTTAGGCAGTCATATGGCGGGGTTTTCGGCCGGAATGCTTGACCGTCCGGGTGCATTCGCTATCAGTGCAGCTGAGTTTCCCGCTGGTCGACGGCGCCCGGCATACCTCAATCATAAAGGCTGACAAGACGTGACCCTCGACGATCTGCGCACCAATCATCCCGACCATTTCGCCCTTGCCAATGCGTTGCGGGTGCTGGCGATGGACGCTGTCCAGGCTGCAAATTCGGGTCATCCCGGGATGCCGATGGGAATGGCCGATGTTGCGACCGTCCTTTTTCAGAAGCACTTAAAGTTCGATGCGTCCGACCCTGACTGGGCCGACCGGGACCGTTTCATCCTGTCAGCCGGCCATGGCTCTATGCTGCTGTATGCCCTTCTGCATCTGACCGGCTATGAGGACATGACGCTGGACCAGCTGAAGAATTTTCGGCAGTTGGGTTCGATTACCGCGGGACATCCCGAATATGGCCATGCAAAGGGGATCGAGACCACAACCGGGCCGCTGGGCCAGGGGTTGGCAAATGCGGTTGGCTTCGCGATGGCCGAGGCCAGTATGGAATCGCGTTTTTCGAAGAAACTTGTCGATCACCACACGTATGTGATTGCCGGGGACGGCTGTTTGATGGAGGGGATCAGTCAGGAGGCCATCGGGCTCGCCGGAATGCAAAAGCTGAACAAGCTGATTGTGCTTTGGGATGACAATGGAATCAGCATTGACGGCCCTGTTTCGAAGTCCGACATCACCGATCAAGGCGCCCGCTTTGCCGCAAGTGGCTGGGACGTGTTCGCCTGCGATGGTCATGATCCGGCGGCCATTGATGCGGCAATCCTTTCGGCTAAGGCAAGCGACCTCCCCGCAATGATTGCGTGTAAAACGCATATCGGGTTTGGCGCGCCGAACAAGCAGGATACCGCCGGTGCGCATGGGGCACCCCTTGGCGCGGAGGAAATCGCGGCAGTGCGCAAAGCCTATGGCTGGAGCCATGCGCCGTTCGATTTGCCCGCCGACCTGGTTGCGGTCTGGCGTGACATCGGCAGCCGCGGAGCCACGGCCCGCGCTGCCTGGAAAGAGCGGCATGCGGCCCTGGGGAACCGCCGCCGCGATGAGTTTGACATGGTCACCTCGGGTGGCATGCCAAAGTCGCTGGTTTCTCGCATCCGCAAGTTCAAATCCGAAGTATCCGAGAGCGCGCCCAAGGTCGCCACGCGCAAGTCATCCGAAATGGTGCTGTCAGTGGTAAACAACACCGTCGGCGCGACAATCGGCGGTTCGGCGGATCTGACCGGCTCGAACAATACACTTACACCGGATCTTGGCGTGTTTGCTCCGGGTAACCGGGGCGGGCGCTATGTCCACTATGGCATTCGCGAGCACGGGATGGCCGCCGCGATGAACGGGATGGCGCTGCACGGCGGGGTGGTCCCATATGGCGGGACATTTCTTGTCTTCACCGACTATGCGCGCGGGGCGATACGCCTTTCAGCCTTGATGGGAACGCGGGTGATCTATGTGATGACCCATGACAGCATCGGCTTGGGCGAGGATGGACCGACGCACCAGCCGGTCGAACATCTCGCGGCGCTTCGGGCAATTCCGAACCTGCAGGTGTTTCGTCCCGCCGATACAATCGAAACTGCCGAGGCATGGCATGCGGCGCTGGAGAGCCCGAACACCCCCAGCGTGATCGCATTGTCACGCCAGGGGTTGCCAACCTTGCGGACGACGCACACCCCGCAGAACCTGACGTCACGCGGCGCCTATGTTCTGGCCGAGGCCGAGGCAAGCCGCAAAGTGGTCTTGATGGCCACCGGCTCGGAACTGCAGATCGCGATGGACGCAAGGGCTCTGTTGGAGGCGCGCGGCATCGGATGCCGCGTTGTTTCGGTGCCCTGCCAAGAGCTGTTTGAAGAACAGGATCAACGCTACAAGAACCGAGTGTTGCCCCGCGGACCCGTGCGGATCGCGATTGAGGCGGGGGTCCGGCAAAGCTGGGACAACCTGTTGCTGGGCCATCGCGGCGTTTCAAAGAAGGCCGGATTTGTGGGCATGAACGGTTTCGGCGCATCGGGGCCCATCGGTGATCTTTATCCGCATTTTGGTATCACCGCAGAGGCGGTTATGGCGCAGGCCGACGCGTTGCTGTGACGCTGCCCTGGGCCATTGCTGTGGTCGCGGCAGCCGCGGGGGCGCTGTACCTGGATATCGTGCTGAACGATGCCGCCCTGATCGGATGGGCCGGTTACGGCTTTATCGGGGTTCTGGAATGGCTCGCGTTTTGGCGCTGAGGGGGGGGGTGAGATGACCTGGAAAACACTGGATGAGATGGACCTTAACGGCCAGACGGTTCTGACCCGCGTCGACATAAACGTCCCGGTCGAAGATGGCGAAGTGTCGGACGCGACGCGGATTGAACGGATCAAACCGACGATCGATGCAATCCTTACCGCGGGCGGCAAACCTGTCCTGCTGGCCCATTTCGGCAGACCCAAAGGCAAGGTCGTGCCCGAAATGAGCCTAGAGATCACGCGGCAAACCCTGAGCGACGTTTTGGGGCGCGCGGTCATGTTTGCCAGCGACTGTATCGGCGCTCCGGCGCGGCAGGCGATCGAAGCCCACGAGCCCGGTGTGGTCCTTTTGCTTGAGAACACACGATTTCACGCAGGCGAGGAGGCCAACGACCCTGAGTTCGCCCGGCAGCTGGCGGAGCTGGGCAACATCTACTGCAACGACGCATTTTCTGCGGCACACCGTGCCCATGCCTCAACCACGGGGATCGCACATCTTCTGCCAAGCTGCGCGGGCAAGCTGATGGAGGCCGAGCTTTCTGCGCTGGAGGCTGCATTGGGCACACCCGACCGCCCCGTGGTGGCCGTCGTGGGCGGAGCTAAAGTGTCGACAAAGCTTGAACTGCTGGGCAATCTGATCGACCGGGTGGACAGCGTGATCATCGGCGGCGGGATGGCGAACACCTTTCTGGCCGCACAGGGACATGATGTGGGCAAATCCCTCTGCGAGCATGACCTGGCGGATACGGCGCGTGATATCCTGGCCAAAGCAGACGCCGCCGGCTGTACCCTTGTCCTGCCAACCGATGTCGTCGTCGCCCGAGAGTTCAAGGCAGGCGCAGCCAGCGAAACGGTTGCTGCTGCAGCCTGTCCCCCGGACGCGATGATCCTGGACGCCGGTCCCGACAGCGTGGCGCGTCTGTCCGCTGTGTTTGCCGCGGCGAAAACGCTGGTCTGGAACGGGCCACTCGGCGCATTTGAGATCCCGCCCTTCAACGCAGCGACCGACGCCGCCGCTATTGAGGCCGCGCGGCTGACCAAGGCGGGAACGCTGTTGTCAGTTGCCGGTGGGGGCGACACGGTTGCCGCCCTGAACGGAAGTGGCGCCGCCGCAGGATTCACCTATATCTCGACCGCAGGGGGGGCGTTTCTGGAGTGGCTTGAGGGCAAGACCCTCCCGGGTGTGGCCGCACTCAGCTTGGATTGAAAAATTTAAATTTGTCACCCCGCTCGCGTCGAAGTTGAGGTAGAAAGCTTCGGTCAAGAACATCGAGAGGGTCCCACATGCCGCAGAGCTACGCACTGATCACCGGAGCATCGAAGGGTATTGGCGCTGCCTTTGCCGAAGTCGCTGCCGAACGTCGGCGGAACCTGATCCTGACGGCACGCAGCCATGACGCACTCACCACGCTTGCGGAGGAGCTGCGCGGAAAGCACTCGGTGGATGTCGTGACGCTCGTTGCGGACCTTGCAGAACCAGGCGCCGTGGAAAAGCTGTGGGAGCAGGCCGCTACGGGGCGAAAGATCAACTTTCTGATGAACAATGCGGGGCTGGCCTCGCACGGGGCATTTGCCGACGCTGACTGGACGCGCGAAATGAGATCCATCGATGTGAATGTCACTGCGCTGACCGCACTTTGCAAACTCGCGGCCCCGCATATGATCGCGCAGGGGCGGGGCCGCATCGTGAATGTGGCCTCGATCGCGGCGTTTATGAGCGGACCTGAGATGGCGGTCTATTTTGCGACCAAAGCCTATGTCCTGAACCTCTCGGTTGCACTGAACGAGGAGCTCAGGGACCATGGCGTGACCGTTACCGCACTTTGCCCCGGGGCAACCCGAACCGCATTTTTTGAAGATGCGGGGATGAATGACACGCGCACGGCGCGACATGGGCCAATGCAGTCCGCCCGGCAGGTCGCCGTAGCGGCCTATAACGCCGCGGTCGAGGGGCGCGCAGTCGCGGTACCGGGCACGATGAACGCGGCAAGCGCGGTTCTGTCGCGGGCAATGCCGCGCGGGCTTTTGGCTCGCGTCGCCAGACAGGCGATGGCAAAGGTCTGATCTGGCGCCCCTTTTCGTTGACCAAATGGGGTGCAAGCGTTAGCCAAAGCCTACGACTTTTGGCCCTAGGAGAGTTTTATGAAATCGACGCGTATCGTCCGTCAAATCCTGTCTAACTACGAAGGTGAGACACCCGGCGTAAAGGCTAATCTGAACCGCATTCTGATGACGGGCAAACTGGGGGGCACGGGCAAAGTGATCATCCTGCCTGTCGATCAGGGGTTCGAACATGGCCCTGCTCGGAGCTTTGCGCCCAACCCCGCCGCCTATGACCCGCATTATCACTATCAACTGGCGATCGATGCTGGATTGAATGCCTATGCCGCACCGCTGGGAATGATCGAAGCGGGGGCCGACACTTTTGCCGGTCAAATACCCACGATCCTCAAGGTGAACTCAGCCAACTCTCTGATCCCGTCGGAGGCGCCAAAAACCCAAGCGATCACCGGATCAGTCGATGACGCGCTGCGGCTTGGATGTGCGGCAATCGGTTTTACCATTTATCCCGGATCTTCTGCCGCCCTGGACATGTTCTCGGACATCGCCGCCCTTCGGGAGGAGGCCGCGGCCAAAGGGGTTGCGACGGTGATCTGGTCCTATCCACGTGGTGAGGCGCTGGACAAACCGGGTGAGACGGCCGCGGACATCGGCGCCTACGCGGCGCAGATCGCGGCCCTTTTGGGCGCACATATCATCAAGGTGAAACTGGGTACGGATCATCTGAGCCTGCCCGAGGCGAAGAAAGTGTACGAAAGCGAAGGCATTGATGTTTCGACGCAGGCCGCGCGTGTTGCAGATGTCATGCGATCTTCGTTTGACGGCCGGCGGATCGTCGTCTTCTCGGGCGGATCGAAAAAGGGGGCCGATAGTGTCTATGACGATGCACGCGCCATTCGCGATGGTGGCGGCAACGGATCGATAATCGGGCGCAATACGTTCCAAAGGGATCGCGGCGAGGCGCTGGATATGCTGGCAAAGCTGGTGGAAATCTATAAAGGCAAGGCCTGATAGCCCACGCTGGTGCCTATCGGCCACAGGCACCAGCAAATATTTGCAAGACTTGACTCTATTTGGCTGTGGGTGATTCCCACCTTGCTGCGCCTATGCCATGATCGGTCGGCACCGCCAAGAGTGCGACCGAGGCAGATCCGTGAACGAGCATCCGAGTCCCTATCTGTTTGGCTTGATTTTTTCGGTCTTTGTGATCGGTGCGATCAGCTATTTCACCTACGCAGCAATCCAGGGGGACTACGGCACATTCCGAGGGATTCAGGTCAAGGCGCAGGCTTTTCAGCTGGAACGCGAGCTGGCGGAGCTGCGCGCGGAGCGGGCTGTTCTTGAAAACCGTACCCGGCGGCTGTCGACCGAGTATCTGGACCTGGACATGCTGGACGAGCAGGCCCGCAAGGTACTTGGCCTTGCCCGCGCGGACGACCTTGTCATCCGCTGATTACCGAGACTGCCGCCGACGCATGTCGCCCCTTGTGTTGAATGACCCAGCGCTCACTGAAACTGGCGGTCTCAATTTCCAGGCTGACACCCGATCTTCCCGTTAGAGGCAAACTGTGTTCGGGCAATTTTGTTATCGCTAGACTGTGGATTCATCCTAAAAATCCGCTTATAGTGTTGATAGTTTAGTACTAAACTATATCACGGGGATGAAATGGCCACAGCGACAAAGCGTTCCACCAAATCAAAAACGCCGAATACTTCGAAAGACGAGCTTCTTGAGTTCTATCGCGAGATGTTGCTGATCCGCCGGTTCGAGGAAAAGGCCGGGCAGCTGTATGGCATGGGTCTGATCGGTGGGTTCTGCCACCTTTACATCGGTCAGGAAGCCGTGGTTGTGGGGCTTGAGGCAAGCACAAAAGAGGGTGACCAGCGCATCACCACCTATCGCGACCATGGCCATATGCTGGCCTGCGGAATGGATCCCAAAGGTGTGATGGCCGAGCTGACAGGGCGCGAAGCGGGGCTGAGCAAGGGCAAAGGTGGCTCCATGCACATGTTCTCGAAGGAGAAGGAGTTTTATGGCGGGCACGGGATCGTCGGCGCGAATGTTCCTTTAGGCGCGGGTTTGGCCTTTGCCAACAAGTACCGCGGAAACGATCATGTGACCTTCACCTATTTCGGCGATGGAGCGGCAAACCAGGGTCAGGTCTACGAGACATACAACATGGCCGAGCTATGGATGTTGCCAGTCATATTTGTCATTGAAAACAATCAGTACGCGATGGGAACCTCGACGAAACGGTCTACCGCCTCACCCACCCTCTACGGGCGTGGCGAAGCCTATGGCATCCCTGGGGAACAGGTCGACGGCATGGATGTTCTGGCGGTCAAAGCGGCCGGTCAGAAAGCGGTGGATCACTGCCGGGCGGGCAAAGGCCCCTACATTCTGGAAGTCATGACGTATCGCTATCGCGGCCACTCGATGTCGGACCCGGCAAAGTACCGCACGCGGGAAGAGGTTCAGAAAGTGCGCGATGAACGGGATCCGATCAACCATGTCCGCGACATGTTGCTGGAAGGCAAACATGCCAGTGAAGAGGATCTCAAGGCGATCGATAAAGAGATCAAGGGCATCGTGAATGCCGCCGCACAATACGCTCAGGACAGCCCCGAACCGGCGTTGGATGAGTTGTACACCGACATTTACGCGGCTTAAGGGACGGACGATCACCATGGCAATGAATATTCTTATGCCCGCTCTCTCTCCCACCATGGAGGAAGGGACACTGGCGAAATGGCTGGTTCAGGAGGGTGACACCGTCGAGAGTGGTATGATCCTGGCCGAAATCGAAACCGACAAGGCCACAATGGAATTCGAAGCGGTCGACGAGGGCACAATCGGCAAGATCCTGATCGCCGAGGGCACCGAGAACGTAAAGGTGAATGAAGCAATAGCGGTGTTGCTTGAGGACGGTGAAGATGCCTCTGCCGCTCCTGCATCGGTGGCCGAGGCACCGGCGCCCGCGCCGCAAGACAACGCCGCCACACCGGTTGCGGCCGCGCCGGCACAAGTCGCGGCCCCGGCCCCAGCGCCCGAGCCTGATGTTCCCGAAGGCACTACGTTCAAAAAGCAGACCGTGCGCGAGGCGCTCCGCGACGCCATGGCCGAGGAGATGCGGCGCGACGACGATGTGTTCCTGATGGGTGAGGAGGTCGCCGAATATCAGGGTGCCTATAAGATCAGCCAAGGACTGCTTGACGAGTTCGGCGACCGGCGGGTCATCGACACCCCGATTACCGAGCATGGGTTCGCCGGTATCGGGGTTGGGGCGGCCTTTGCTGGTTTGCGGCCGATTGTCGAGTTCATGACGTTCAATTTTGCCATGCAGGCCATCGATCAGATCATCAACTCCGCCGCAAAGACGCTGTATATGTCAGGTGGTCAGATGGGCAGTCCGATTGTGTTTCGCGGACCGAACGGCGCCGCCGCACGGGTCGGTGCACAACATAGCCAGGACTACGCCGCATGGTATGCGCAGATCCCCGGGCTGAAGGTCATTCAGCCCTACGCCGCCGGCGATGCGAAGGGACTTCTGAAAACCGCGATCCGTGACAACAACCCCGTGATCTGCCTTGAGAACGAGATCCTCTACGGCAAGTCTTTCGACGTGCCTGAAATCGAGGACTTCACGATCCCGTTGGGCAAAGCAAGGATCTGGGTCGAGGGGAGCGATGTGACCATCGTGAGTTTCGGCGTTGGAATGGGATATGCGCTTGAAGCTGCAGAGGCACTGGCGGCAGATGGGATTTCGGCCGAGGTTATCGACCTCCGCTCGCTGCGTCCCCTGGACACGCAGACCGTGATCAACTCAGTCAAGAAAACCAATCGCTGTGTCACGGTTGAAGAAGGGTGGCCGGTATGCTCGATCGGCAACCACATTTCAGCGGTGCTCATGCAAGAGGCGTTCGACTACCTCGATGCGCCGGTGATCAACCTTACCGGCAAGGATGTGCCCATGCCTTACGCCGCAAATCTTGAGAAACTGGCGCTGGTCACCACCGCCGAAGTGATTGAGGCGGCCAAGGCCGTCACCTATCGGTAAGGGGACAGTTCAATGCCCATCAATATTCTGATGCCTGCCCTTTCACCGACGATGGAAGAAGGCACATTGGCAAAGTGGCTGGTCAAGGAAGGCGACAGCGTCTCATCCGGCGACATCATGGCCGAGATCGAAACAGACAAGGCGACAATGGAGTTCGAGGCCGTCGATGAAGGAACGGTCGGTAAAATCGTGATCGCCGAAGGTACCGAAGCGGTCAAGGTGAATGACCTGATTGCGGTGCTTCTCGAAGACGGTGAGAACGCGGACGACATTGGCAACACGGCTGCCGCACCGCAGGCCACTGCCGCCCCCGCTGCTGACGCCGAAGCTGTGGATGCATCGGCATCGGCACCTGTGGCCCCGAAACCGGCGCCGTCGGCCCCGTCAAACGCGGCCGGTGCCCGGATCTTTGCCAGCCCACTCGCCCGACGAATTGCTGCGGACAAGGGCCTTGATCTTGCGAACATCAAAGGCAGCGGTCCGCATGGGCGTATCGTGAAGGCGGACGTTGAATCCGCGACCGCTCAGCCCGCTCCCGCTCCGGCCCCGGCTGCTCCTGCCGCCGCAGCGTCAGCGAGCGCCCCTGCAACACAGGGTATGGGTGCAGATATCGTGGCCAAGATGTATGCGGACCGGGAGTTTGATGAGGTCACGCTGGACGGTATGCGCAAGACCATCGCAGCCCGCTTGACCGAAGCCAAACAGACGATCCCGCATTTCTATCTGCGGCGCGATGTCCATCTTGACGCGCTCATGGCGTTTCGGGCCCAGCTCAATACGTCCTTGGAAAGCCGCGGCGTGAAACTGTCGGTCAACGATTTTATCATCAAGGCTTGCGCACTGGCCCTGCAGGACGTGCCCGATTGCAACGCAGTATGGGCCGGTGACCGCGTGTTCAAACTCAAGCCTTCTGATGTCGCTGTCGCGGTGGCTATCGAGGGCGGCCTATTCACGCCGGTCCTCCGCGATGCGGACAGCAAGACGCTGTCAAAACTCTCGGTCGAGATGAAGGACCTCGCCGCCCGCGCGCGTGAGCGCAAGCTGGCTCCGCATGAATTTCAGGGCGGCAGCTTTGCAATCTCGAACTTGGGAATGATGGGAATTGAGAATTTCGACGCCGTGATAAACCCTCCGCACGCGTCCATTCTTGCCGTGGGTGCCGGCATCAAGAAGCCGGTGGTCGGTGCAGACGGGGATCTCACCGTCGCAACTGTCATGTCGGTAACGCTATCGGTAGATCATCGCGTTATCGATGGGGCGTTGGGCGCCGAGTTCCTAGCTGCTGTGAAAGGCTATCTCGAAGCGCCAATGAACATGCTCGCGTAGCCGAAATTGCCGTGCCTCTACATCTGCGGGTTTTGCGAGCGCAATAGATGATCCATGGACTTGGCGGGCTCCGAACAGCCCGCCTCGCCCACGACCTTGGCGGGGACACCGGCAACCGTCTTGCACGCCGGAACATCCGCAAGAACAACCGAGCCCGACGCTACTCGGGAACAATTGCCGACGCGTATGTTACCCAGTACTGCGGCGCCTGCACCGATCAGCACACCATCGCCGATCTTGGGATGCCGGTCGTCGTCCTCTTTACCGGTCCCGCCCAGCGTAACCGAGTGCAGCATCGATACGTTGTCGCCGACCACAGCGGTTTCCCCGATCACGATGGAATGGGCATGGTCGATCATGATCCCCTTCCCGATCCGCGCGCCGGGGTGAATATCAACGCCGAACCCTTCGGAGGTTCGCATCTGAACGAAATAGGCAAGATCCTTGCGCCCGCGCGCAAACAGATGATGCGCAAGCCTATAGGCCTGAAGCGCCTGAAACCCCTTGAAAAACAGCAGCGGCTGGATCAGCCGATGGCAGGCCGGATCACGTTCGAAAACGGCCGTTATATCAGCCCGGGCAGCGTCCATCATCTCGGGCTCGTCAACGTAGGCCTTATCGAGAATCTCCCGAAGAATAAGCTCCGGCATCTCCTCGGACGCGAGTTTTCGCGCCAGCCGAAAGCTCAACACACTTGCCAAGGTCTTGTGGTACAGGATCCCCGCGTGGATCATCGCCGCCATCAGCGGTTCATCCCGGGACACTTGCTCCGCTTCAAGACGTATCCGAGACCAAATCGGGTCTACTTCGCTCAGTCGCCTGGCCAGTTCCGGCATTTTCATGCCCCCCTGCGTTCAAGATGCCTCCTACGGCATACCTCCCACATCGTGCGATCAGTGCCAGAAATCAACCCATTAATAGCAAGCATCACAATTATTGAAACGCACCTAGCGCGGTACCAATCTAATAACCCATTGGACATCGGTACACGGGCGGCGGTGGATCCGGCGCATGTTCCAAAGGATCGTTGTGAGGACGCGCGCCATTTAGACTGCCGCCGGCGGCTGCAGGGTAAAGCAGTGAACCGCCAGCCGAACGATACCGCCCGCAAATGCACCCCCATCCGCGGTCAGCACCAGATCGGTATCCGTGTAATACGCCAGCGGTTGACCTGTTAGACCCAGTGCATAGGAGTTTGTACCGGTCCCAAGACCACTGCCGTATCGGTCGTCCGAACCGCTCACCCCAAGCCGCCAGCTTGTAGCCGTGCCCCCAAGGGCCGAGGTGACACGCCCCGTTACGCCCAGAACCACCGTGTTCGCGGGGATCGCCCCCACAACGGTTGACGAGGCGCCGGTGCCCAAGGTGTGCTCCACCTCAACAACTGTGTTCACCGTCGCCGCATCAGAACCGGCCGAACTTCCCTCGGGTGCCCAAATGATGCCGTCAAAGCGCAACGCACTCCCTGTCGCCTCATTCCAGGCGCACCAACCGGCCTTGGGAGATATGAACGCCCAAGCGCCATTGGCAAAAACGGCGATCTCGGGGCCCCTGCCCGACCATTCACCCGTGGCAGTATCCGGTACGATATAGCTTTGCCCATCCACTGGGTCGGCGGGCGGATCGGTCACCACCGCACTGACAACGCGGAGCTGTGCGAGCGTGTCGAGTCGCGCCAGCGCCTCATTGACCGTGACGTGTTTTTGGGCCTGCGCCGCAGCCACCAGAGGCAGCGAAAGGTGATAGGTCTCACTCATTGAACAGTATCCTCGCTTCATGGCCGGGGCCATATGTGTCTGAAATCTGGGCAACACCAAATGTAAGCTGGCCCGTCCCCCCATCCGCTGCCTGCATGGCCGCTGTGTACTCAAATGCGGGGGTGGTGGAGGTGGCAATGCGGAGCACGCTTGTCCCGGCCATAACCGTTACGCGGTAGGCTTCGGTCTGCTCGCTCAATGGCACATCGGCAAGCATCCAGCTGTCACCGCCAATCCGGGTTCGCCGTATCCAGCTCAACCGGATCGATCCACCATCCGCACGCGCGCGCAAATGGGCCGGGGCATAGGGGCGCAGCCCAACACCCGTCGGCGTGGCCAGCAGATGCCGATATCGCGCATCATCATAGCTCAAGTCTGCCGGTCCAACCCGGAAGTGGCGTTCCAGTCCCAGCGTATCTATCGACTGGTCAACCTGCACCGGGCCGCCATCCAGCAGCACAAAGTCAGCCCCAGCGGGCAGAATCGGCAGGATTTCCCCTTCCGTACCCGCCTGGCCACGCAGCAATCCGGTCAAAGCATATTGACCGCTACCGATCAGCTCGGCCTTTTGGAACTGGATAACCTCCCAGGCATCACCGTCTTCCGGGCGCAGCGCCGCAGAGTTCGCACCGTTCAGCACATCCTGCGCGGTCCGGCTTTCAAGTGTTCCATAGGGTATCGATACTTCGAGGATCTGTCCGCTCCACCGGCCACTTGCGACGGCAGGCAGGGCGGTCAGGGTCGTTCCAACAACACTGGATCTCGAAACATCACCAATCTCGCGGTAGTCATACTCTTCGGCGGATCCGAACACCGCCATCGGCCCCGGCCACGGTGTTTGGGCCGCCGCGATCCAGGGTGCAACAGGGTCCCCGTCCCCGGTCAGCAAGGGGAGGTCCATGAAGGCGACGTAGGGCTTTCCGTCTCCGTTCTCGCCAGTGCTCGCGATCAGTTCAGGGACTTGCGGTACCCGCTGGTAATGATCCGCTTCCACACGCACGGCTTCGATTTGCCGCGCACTTGCTTCTTCGACCCGGTCAATGCGGTAGCTCTGAACCCGACCGCCAACCTCAAGGCCCACCACATCTCCCGGGCCAAGGTCAACGCTGGACCAACCCAGCGCCAGCGTTACCCGATCTCGCCCAACTTGGGTCTCGGCCAGCCAACGCGCGGCAATCGCCGTACCTTCCGAGTGCGACAGCGCGACCGGCAGCTGCGATCCGGAGGAAAACAGGGCCTCAGCCCCCGGCATTTGCGCCTCAGCAGTGACCGCCTGGTAATCTTTGTGGGGATGGACAAATTCCAAACGCACCCGTGCCGGGACCTCGGCTTCCGGCAAACGGGACAACTCGTAGCGCGGGGACGTGCCATCGCTGACAAGGTCGTCGACGTCCAGCACGCGATCAACTGTGCCCGTGCGATTGCGGAACACAACCTGCCCCTCGCGCTCATATGCATCAAACCCATAGGCCAGCATCAGCGGCTGGAGGCTTTCGCGGATCGTTTCTATCCCGCCGATGTCGTAGCCCTGCAACATCCCATCCAGGTCAGAGACATCGACTGCCTCCAGCCCGGCCTGCGCGCAGAGGGTCCCGACAACCTGGCCCAACTCCACGAACTGGGACCGGCCGGAAATCCAGTGGCCCCGCGCATGGTTCAAACCATCCGACCAGACATCCAGTTTTTGCGGGTAGTCGGGCCAGGGGCGCGCATCCCAGGCCCACACGAACGCCCTGTCCATATCAACCATCGGCGCATTGTAGTTGCGAGAGACCGGATTGTTCTCGGGATCCGCCCAATAGCTTAGAACGGCCTGCAGATAGCGTCTCTGAATGAAGCGGTCCTGACCGCCGTCGCTGTAGTAGGGAAGGTTGTTTTCGGAGCTCTGCGGATCCAGAAACACATTGGGTTGGTTGGTCCCTTTGTCCACCGCCGGACAACCCAGTTCCGTAAACCAGATCGGCTTGCTTTCGGGCAACCAGTCAGTTTGCGGTGTCTGCAGCGCGCCGCCAGGCCTGTTGTAGTGCGCCCGGCTCCACCAACTCAGAAGATCCTTATAGCGATATACCCAAGGCATATCATATGCGCCATCGGTGATCGGTGTGCGGATTTGCGCGTCGCGTGCCTCGGGGCTTGCATAATACCAGTCATAGCCTTCGCCGCCCGCGACATTCCCCGTCAGGTAGTCAAGATTATAAATCGATCCAAAGGCTTCGTCAGCATGCCCCTCCACGTCTCGCCAGTCGGACAGCGGCATGTAGTTGTCGATGCCGATAAAGTCGATCTGCGGATCAGCCCAAAGGGGATCCAGGTGATAATACACATCGCCCGAACCGTCGCCCGGCTGATATCCGAAATACTCCGACCAATCGGCGGCATATCCGATCTTTGTATCCGGGCCCAGTATCGACCGTACTTCCGCCGCCAAAACCCGCAGGGCTGCCACGGCCGGAAAGCTCCCCGGGCCGTCCCGAACCTGGGTCAGAGCCCGCATCTCGGACCCGATGCAAAACGCGTCAACGCCGCCTGCAGCCGCACACAGATGTGCGTAATGCAGAATGAAGCGACGATAGGACCACTCGTTCGGTCCGCTGTAGACGACAGAACCGTTGTCTATCGTAAAGTCGCCAGGTGCCGCAGCACCAAAGAAAGCTGCTACTTCTGCGGTAGCGGCCGCGGTCTTGTCGGTTGTTCCGCCCACACCGGGCGCCAGCGAGGTTGTAATACGGCCGCGCCATGGGACTGGTGGCTGCTCTGCGCCGCCTGTCCAGGGGTTCACCAATCCATTCCCTGCCCGGATGTCCATAAGAATGAACGGATAGAACATCACTGCCTGTCCGGCGTCCCTGAGCGTCGAAATCCCCTCGATGACCGATGCGTCCGCCGGTGTCCCGCCAAACCCGGGGCGCCCATCGACCTGGCTGACGACCGACGCCCCCGTCCGCGGCTGGCCAGATACGCTCCACGGCATCTCAGCCCCGTCCAGCGTGTCCTGCTCAACCTTCGGTTCAATGATGCATCTGTCGCAGCGCAGATCGGACCCAAACCAGCTCACGACCAGACTGGTCGCGTTGCAACCGGGAACCTCCGCCACCAGATTGTCGACGGCCACTTCGATATCTGCACGACCTTCGTCATTGTTAATGTTGGAGATTTTGGTGATACCCTTGTCGATCTCAAAGCTTACGGGCGTATGCGCCAGCGCATACTCGCCGGTCCCAGGCACAAGGGCGACACCACGGATCGCGTCAATCGCATCCTCGGCATCATCGTTGATGCGTCGCATCACCTCGAACGAAAATTGCGGGATGCGGTTACCATAGGACGTCAGATCAAGGTCCTCGATCACAACATAGGCAACACCGCGATAGGCTGGCGCGACCCCGTCCGGCAGGCTGGCGGCAATCAAAGCGTCCGGCAGCTGGGTATCGGTACCCTTATAGAGCCTCAGGTTTAACGACGACCGGTCAACCACCTGGCCATCCGCCCAGATGCGACCGATCCGCGTAATCTCGCCCTCGGCGACGGCGATCGCAAGGCTCACGCTATAGCTGTAGTCACGACGCTTCGGCGCGGATGTACCCTTGCCGCCCCCACTCGTTTGCACGTCCTCAAGGAACCGGCTGGACCAGATGATCTGGCCGCCCAGCCGCATTTGCCCGAAGACACGCGCAATTGGCGCGCCCTCGGTCGAGCCTGTGATCCTGAACTGTTCACGACGCCCAACCTCGATCGCCTTCGAGCCTGAGCCCAGCAGGCTCTGATCGATTACCGCACCCAGCGTCGCGCCCACCGCCTTGCCGATAACCACCGACGAGACGCCAAGCACCCCGCCGCCCAGCGACGCGCCCAGGGCGCTGCCCGCTGCAGCCAATACTAAGGTAGCCATTAAGTTCTCCTGTCAGGGAAAGCGGAAGTGACCCGCGACACGCGCCGCCCAAACATCGCTCAAAGGCGTCTCCACGACCCCTTTGCCGCTGTAGGCATGGATAAAGCCATCAGCGCCGGTCGCGACGCCGATGTGTTTGGCGACACCGCTGCGTTTGATGCGAAACACCAGCACGTCGCCCGAACGGACCGCGCCTGACGCCGCCAGAAGATGCCGCGCGGCACCCTCAAGCATTCGTTCCTCACCCTCGGGTTCCGACCAATCCGGCGAATATGGACGGACGGCCTCGGGTTCGCATCCATAGCGCGCACGCCAGATCCCGCGGATCAGGCCCAGGCAATCACAACCGGCGCCCAGTACACTTGCCTGGTGTTTATAGGGCGTCCCGATCCAACGACGCGCCTCTTGGACCACGTCATTCATTTGGGACTTCCTGCCAGTAGTTTGATCCGCCGTCATGCGTATCTCCGCTCCGCGGATAGGCGTTGACCCAGTCGCCACCCGGAATGTGGGGAAAGCCCCGGAAGTTGAGCGCATTGGCGAATTTTGCACGACACGTGTTAAAGGTCTTGTCGCACCCCGCAGTTACCTTGAACCTATCCCCGATCGACACCGAAAGCCTTGGTTCGGACCACAGGGTAAGCCACCGTTCCACGCCGACTATCTGATCAGCCCGCACACGCGCCCGCAGCAGCTCATTTGCGCCGCTCACCCAGACCAGCGATCCGCCCTCGAACCAACCGTCAGAATAGCTGTCAGCCGGGGACCAGCGCAGCCGCGCCGTCCCGTCCAGCGCCGCAACGGCCGCTTCCGCCACGTACTCAGGCGAGGTCAGATTCACACCGCATTTCGTGTCGCCCAGATCGCGGTCACAGGTTCGGCTGTAAACCCGGCCAACCGGCACATTCAGCGCCTCAGCCTGACCGCGAATTTCAGCCTCAAACGACCCCGCACCGCTGCGCACTTCACCGATTGTCCCGTCAAATAGAATCATGCGGGCATCAGCATCCGCCCAATCCACAAGCCAGTTCCGAACCCTCGCGCCATCAAACCGACCGGCAAGAACATCTTCCTCGCTAACCCGGTCCGATCGCAATGCGCCCACCGCCTGGGCATTGTCCACGCTCAAACCGGTCGAGCGCTCGAGTGTCCCTGCGTTAAGTCCTGCACCGGCCTCAAACGTCAGTCCTTCGAACGTCAGGTCGCAGTCATGGTCGGTAAATCCCATCCGGACGCCATCGCTGCGCACCACTTCCCAACAGCGGCACAGGGTACTGACGCCTGAGGCCAGGCGCGCTTTCAGCGTCTCTGCGCCGCTCATGCCCTCACCTCAATCACCGGAACTGAGGGGACCTCACCTGCCGAAAAACTGGCGACACTTGTCTCAATTCGGTCGGTATCGAACCGTACGGGGACATCGAACTCATAACCCGCGGTCACACGCGCGTCCGGTGCCGGTGGCGTAACAAAGGTCGCGATGCCGGTGGTAGTATCGAGCGTAAAGTCTTCATCCAGCCGCTGCTCGACACCGCCAACAGCCAAAAGAACGGTCCCGGGGACCGGCTTATTGATGGGCCGCCGATAGGTGTTGGATCCGGAACGATACGCCTTTTTCAGTTGAAAGGCAGTGGTGACCCCGTCACCCTGCCCGATCCGCTGGTCCTTCGCGCCGGGGTCATCCGACGGCAAGCAGGATTTGTAGTCCGTCCAGTCTTTCCAGCGAAATCCGAACAATTGCCCGGAACGCGCTTCGAAAAAGGCGACCAGCGTCTCCAGATCATCCAGCGAGCGCATGCCGAACCCCGCATCAAACCGGCGGCGCGAATGGGCCCAAGGCGTGGACCGCTCTTCCGAGCCATTGGACAGCGTCACAATCTCCGTACGACGCTCCGGTCCGCCGACCGATCCAAAGGACAGATTCACCGGGAACCTGATGTCATGAAAACTCATCGGCTTTCCTCCTATTGGTTTCGCTGCCCTTGACCCAGTGCCCGGCTCAGTTGCGCAGCTACCTGCGTCCGTGAGCGCATAAAGCTTGCCGCGTCGGGTGAGGTGATGTTCATCGTGACGTTGACCGCACCGCCACCCCCGGCCGCGCGTACGCCAAGCCGTCCATCGGCGCCGCGCGCCAGCGGCATGATCGCCTCGGGTCCCGCCTCGCCCATCAGCCCTGTGCCGCCACGCATCGGAAACGTGGTCGGCCCGTTCACCACGCCGCCCTGTGCGAAGGCGCGGACCCGGCCCGACGAGAAGGCCGCTCCATCGGCAAAGAGACTGCTGATCAGTGTGTTCACACCGCCGCCAAGTGCATCGCTCACCGGTTTGATCGCGGAACCAAGGACCGACTTTGTAACGCTACGCCCCACATTCGACAAAACGTCCGACAACCGGGCACCATCAAGGATCAGGTCGTCCATCGCGCCCTTAAGGCTGGTCCCAAAGCTGCGGGACAACGTACTGGCATCACGGCTGGCGACCCGCATCGACGCGGTGACATCCTCCATCTCACTACGAAACGCAGTCGTCATGGCTTCCGCTCCACCGATCGAGCCTTCCAGCCCATCCAGTGTCTGTTCCAGCCGGCCAAGTTCGCTTTCAAGATCCGTCATCAGTGTCTTCCTTTGAATTGCTGTCCGGGAACCGTGCGATCAGGGCATCCAGCCCGGCCCGCGACATTGCCTGCCCAGCCCCGGCCTGGCCGGCCATCACCATGAGTTCGGCAGGCGTCAGCGACCAGAAGGTCTCCGGCATCAACCGAAGCTCCGCCAGACCAAAGCGCAACAATACCGGCCATTGCACCCGGTTCATGCCGGATCAGGGATCTGAAACGTGACGCGAAGTAGTGTGGCGGCCGCCCGCGCCGCCGCCAACGGTCCACCATCAATCTCGGAATTGGCAACAACGTCCCTGGTCTCCCCAAGACCGGCAGCGAGGAGCGTCACAAGATCGGCCGCTGAAAATCCTCCGCTCTCGAAGCGCTCGACAAGTCCGACCAATGTGTCTTCGCCAAGCGCCTGCTCCAGTTCCGCCAGTGCGCCAAGCGTCAGTCGCATTATACGCGCTTGCCCATTCACGGTCAGCGGCACTTCACCACGATAGGGATTCGTCATCAGATTACGGCCGAGAAGGTGAGCATTCCCGCCGACGCCATCGCCATCTCATACGTCGCTTCCCCGTCGTGATTCCCCGAATACTCGACGGCGGTGATTTGGAACGGACCCTCCACGATGCCAAAATCCGGGATCACGATCTGAAACGCCGGGATCTCTCCATCGAAAAAGATCTGCCGCGCACGCTCGTCCGTATCCTGATCGCGAAATACACCCGAACCGGAAAGCGCGGCTGACTTGACACCGGTACCGGCCAACAGCTCGCGCCAACCGCCCGCACTTTGCAGGTTGGTCACATCGACTGTCTGTGCATTGAATGAGATCCGACTGGCGCGCAGCCCCGCCACGGTCTCGAAACTGCCCGAGCCGTTCATGTCGATCTTGATGAGCAGATCCTTGCCCTTTTGAGCCACCATTCTCTCGTCTCCAATTTGGTCAGGCGCCGGCCGGGGCCTTTGCCCCAAAGCGCATTATTTCAATGGGTTATGCCGTGTCTTCCAGAACCGCTCGAAATCGCATTTCGACCCGGCGGGGCGCATTTGCCCGGCCGCGATCGGCCCGCGCGAACAACAGCCTCAGATCCACCAGATGCCCCCGGCTCAGCGTCAGATCCGCGGGCAACAGCGCTTCACAGACCGCCGCGGCCGCGGCCTTGGGGCGGCTGAAACCCTCGGTCCGCGCATGAACTGTGACGGTGAAATCATGGACCGCACCGACGCTGGTTTTGGTGGATCCATCGCTCACGCGTTCTTCACCCAGGGTCACATGCAGCGCGGGAACATCGGCTGGGGCCATCGGCTGGGGCGCGTCATAGATATCCTGCCCCACCAGATCCATCAGAGGCACATCCTGTGTCAGCCGCGCATAAACGGCCGTTTGCAGCGCTTCCGAAAGTGCATAGGTCATATGGCCAATCCCTCCTCGGCGTAGAGCGTCAGAAATCGCGCGTCATCATTCCGTTCGGCGACGCTTAAGATGTTGAATACGCGGGTTCCTTCACGCAAACGCTGCTCAGCGCGCGGACGCGACGGTGCACCAACGGGTGCGGCACGAACCACGATCCGCCAGGGTTGGCGCGGAACCTCCCGCCCCGAAACCAGCTCCGACCGCCCGGTGCCTGGTGTCATCTCGCCCCAAAGCGTACCAAGGGCCGTCCACAGAATCGACTGGCCGCCCATCCCGTCAGCGACGGCGATCCGATCCTCAAGAACCAGCTTCCGGCTCAGGACCGGGCCGTTCACAGCGCGTCTCCCAAGAGCCGTACCGTCTTGTAGCGTTCGATCAGCGACAGAACACCGAAGGGCATCGACCCTTTGGATCCATAGGATTCCGCACGCGCCTCATAGTTGCTTGCCGCCAGCAGAAACACGGCCTGCGCCAGGTCCGCGGGTACGGAGGTCCAACTGGTGCCAAATCCCGCCGTAAACGTAATGCGCGCAACACCGTTGACCGGTATGTGCGGAAGGGCGGTTGCAACCAACGCCGGCCGGAACAAATCCGCCTGAAGGCTATAGGTCGAGGCGGTAATCACCGTCTCACTGCCCTGAGATGTTACAATCACCACCTCGCTGACCGATGATACCGGTGCCAGGGGCAGGCCCTGCCGCCCCGGCGCGTACCACCGCGTCACATCCCAACTGAAGTCCCGGGACAGCAGCGCTTTCCCGATGCGTCCCTCAATCGCTGCGATGGCAGCACGCAGATATCCCTCAAGTAAAGCATCCTGACTGCCATCATCCGCAAATCCCGTACCCAAACGCAGATGGTCGGCAAAGTCCCGGACCGGGATCTCAGCCGAGGGCGTGCTCGTCAATTCGATCAAGTTCATAAGCTGCTATTCCTGCTTTTAGGCGGCGATGCGCAAAACGATGGACCGCTCAAGGTCACGTCCCGTATTGGTCCGGGCTTTGGCGGCTAGCATGTACACAGCGCCCTCATCGCCATCGGCGATCCGCGCATAAGACGTGGTCAGGTCGAAGGCCTGCCGTACAATGCGCGGCGGCTGGGCCGAGCCTGCAGGGACCACTGACCAACCCAGATCCGCATCGACATATTCATCGACGCCCAGATACCCTTCGCTCCAGTCGATCGTGGCCAGGGTCTCTTGCTCGGCAGATTTCAACAAATACCCACTCATGCGGCTCTCCTCGGGATTACAAAGCAAAAGGGGCGCCCGGTCGGACGCCCCTTCTTCTGGCAAGTGTGCCGTATCAGTTGACGGCAAACTTCAGCAGTTTGATCGCAGCAAAATCACTGACATCGCCGCCGACGCGCTTGGTCGCATAGAACAGAACATGCGGCTTGGCGCTGAACGGATCGCGCAGGATGCGCAGATCGGGGCGCTCCGCAATCGTGTACCCGGCGCTGAAATCGCCATACGCAATCGCGGTCGCATCGCCAGCGATATCGGGCATATCCTCCGAAATCAGAACCGGATAGCCCATCAGACGCGCGGGTTCACCGGCAGCCAGACCGTCCGACCACAGGAAACGGCCATCCGCGTCCTTCATCTTGCGGACCGCACCTGCGGTTTTTGAGTTCATGACGAAGGTCGAGTTTGCGCGATAGCGTGCACCAAGGCTGTACACCAGATCGACAATCGCATCAGCCGGTTCGGTGGACGAGAAATCGCCTACGGCACCCGTCGCCACATAGCCGATGTCGCCCCAGGCCCAGGTGCTGTTCTCCACGGCGGTGTAGTTCAGGAAGCCGCGGGGCTTGTCGACACCATCGCCCGAGATAAAGGCAGCGCCTTCGGCCCGGCTAAACTTGTCAGCGATCCGCTCAGCCAACCAGCCCTCAACGTCGAAAGCGCTGTCATCCAGCAGGCGTTGCGAAGCCTTGGGAAGGGCCGACAGTTCATGCAGTGGGATCGAAACCCGCTCGATCTGCGGTGTCGATGTTTCCGTCGCCGCAGCGGTTTCGCTCGCCCAGCCGGATCCGATGTCGGTGTGGTCGATCAGAACGTCATATGCAGTCGCTTCGACCGCAACGACATTGGCGATCGCGCGGATGGACGATGCATCGCGCAGGACACCGGCAATTGTATCCGCCGTGGCGGGGTCGACCAGGTATCCGCCCTCGGCCGCGACACCCGACGACAGGGCCTTGCCCTCGACTTCAAGATGGCGCAGTCCTTCGTCGTCGCCTGCGCGCAGATAGGCAGCAAAGGCTTTCTTATGGGGCAATTCCAGCTCTGCTTGAGCCGAAAGGGCGGGCCGCTGCGCGGCCGTGGTTTTGCGATCCAGCATGGTCAAACGGTGTTCCTGTTCTTTCAGTTGCGTTTTAAGTTCATCGCGAAATTCGATGAAATCGCTGACAAAACCTGCCATCGCGGCTTTCACCTCATGGGCAGGGCCCGCAGCCGGGGCGACCGTGCCCCGCTGTTTGGTTTCTTTACGGTGCATCAATGCATCCTCAATGATGTCAGTTGAAACGGGCTGGTCCAAAGGGTCAGACCAGCATGGCCCGGGCGGCCGCGAACGCCTCCGCCAGGTCGTGCGCCAGTGCGTCCTGGCCATCATCTTCGGCCCCCTGCACCCGCGCTTCGGGCAGCATCGGGAATGTCACCACCGATACCTCCCAAAGATCAATTTCCAGAAGCTTGCGTCCTTTACCGGCTTTCTCCGCGCGCACGGTCCGGTAGCCTATTGAAAGGCCGTCAATTGCACCCGCCTCAAGCAGGGCCAGAGCCTCGCGTCCGTCTTGTACTTCCGACAGTATGCGGCCCTTTACATACAGGCCTTTGGTATCCTCACGGATCTCGTCCCATACGCCGATCGGGCGCGTCGGATCGTGCTGCCACAGCATTTTGACCTTGCCACGCCGCGCACCAAGGGATGCGTCATATGCGCCGCGTTCGACCGTGTCACCACCCTGATCCCGGGTACCGAACAGACTGGCATAGCCTTCGATCTCGCAATCCTTGAGCGCCAGGTCCTCGCCAATGACGCAGTACTTCGTCTCCAGATCCGGAGCGTGCAGAAAAGGCTTCATCCCATAATTCCCATCAGTTCGTACTTGTAAGAAAGGTGTAGGCGACATCGGCCGCCAGAAACCCGGCCAGGCTGGACATCGCCAGCCACAGGCGCCGCTCGACCCGGTCCAGAATGCTTTCGATATGCAGCAGGCGGCGTTCCAGGTTGGACCAACGCTCTTCCGTGACCCGTTCGTGCGCGTCTATCCGGGCCGAGGCAACGTCGAAGGGCTCGTACAGAAACCGTGAACCGCTGGCTCTGGCTTCCCGGGTGCTCATTCCTCACCGTCCAGCGGCGGCAGGCCCAGCATCGCCCGTTTCTCTTCCGATGTCAGGAAATCCGCTTGCGTGACGCGCCGCCATTGCGCCTCGCGCTCGGCGGACAGGGCGGTCACGTTGTCCAGATCCACTCGCAGGTTCAACCCCGGTGCATACCGCATCGGCAACCAGCCGTTTATCGCAGCCAGTGTCTTTCCCACCAGCGGCAAAACCGTCAGGCGATAAAACGCCCGGTTGGCCTCCTGGTAATTGGCATAGGTGTTGTCGCCCGGCAGACCCAACAGCATCGGCGGAACGCCGAAGGCCAGTGCAATCTCACGCGCGGCCGCGTCCTTGGTCTTGTGAAATTCCATGTCCGACGGCGAAAAGCCCATCGGTTTCCAGTCCAACCCGCCTTCCAGCAGCATCGGACGGCCCGCATTGCGCGCACCCTGGTGATTTGCCTCCAACTCATCGCGCAGACGCGCATATTGGTCCGATCCCAGTTGGCCGTGACCGTCCGCGCCCTGATAGACAATGGCACCCGACGGACGTGCGGCATTGTCCAGCAACGCCTTGGACCAGTTGGCCGCAGCGTTGTGCACATCAATCGATGCCGCGGCCGCCAGCAATGGGCTCAACCCATAGTGATCGTCCTGCGGATGAAAATTGCGGATGTGCAGGATCGGCGGCAGGTCGACGCGCATGTCGAACCGATGCTTTGCGGACCCCACCTTGTACTCGTAGGCTACCGGCCAGCCGTCTTGCCCCGGAACCACAGCCATCCGGTCCGAGCGCAGCACGTGAAGCTCCTGTGGCAGGCCTTGCGTGGTTTCGCCGGCCGCCTCCAGATAGGCGTCTCCGGTCAGTACGACCTGACCGTACAGAGCTTCGAACAGCGCGCCGTGCCCCTGCCCCGGGTTTGGATGTTCCAACAAATCCTGCAGCGGGTGCGTCTCATAGCGGCGCGCCGTGTCCTGCACCAGAACGGGTACTGCCGCAGCCGCTTCCGCAATCAGTTTTACGCAGCGAAATCCAACCGGATTCTGCAAGAACCCCACCCGCGTGAGCGAGGTCGTATCCCGCGCCGACCAGGCCGCACGCCCGGTCCGATGCAGTTCCACAACCGCCGCCGCGGCCGAGGCTTTGGCCTCCTCCGCAGACGGCGCCGCCGTTCGAAACAGCTTAAGTCCCATGCGTTTTACGCTCCCGATTACAAAAATTCCGTTCCGGCGCCGGCATGCCGCGCCCGCGCAGCACGTGCCCACGGCCCCGCCCCCGCCGAGCGGGGGTGGGGAGAATAGACTTGGCGCACATGCGCCTCGATTTGACAGTTCGAATGCTAAAGCGATCGGACCCGCGGCGCGCGAAACGCGGCCGCCGGACCGATCATCAGGTCCTGCATGGCCCAGACAAGCGCATCCAACCGGTCCGGGCTGCCACGTCCGGCATAGCCGGTCCGCGCCATCAGGGTCATTTCGTCTTCCAGCCTGGGCAGGGATCCCACATGCTTCACCCGCCCCTGCTCATAAAGCGCCGCAACCGGCTCAGCCCGAGCGCCTTTTGAACGTGAAGCGCGCAAGGCCGTGAACGGTACGAACGGGTCGATACCCCGGATCACGCTCTCCACCAACTCGCCGCCCTGATTGACCTCTGCAACCAGCCGGTCTGCAAGATATGTTGCGACCTTTTCAAGAGCCCGGCCCGCCCACTCACTTGGGCCGACACCCTCGATCGTGGCATCCTCCAGCACATAGGCCTTCCAGTTCTGTGGCGGACCGTTTGTGACCACGCCGGCGACGATTATACCGCAAGCATCCGCGTTCGGCCCCGAGGTGACCGGCGGGTCAACCGCCACTACAATCCTGTCAAGCTCGGGGGCCGCCTCCACACGCGCGGCCTCAATCATGTCCAGCGACCACAGCGCACCTTCGGTATCGGTCAGCAACTCTCCCTCAAGCTCCTGTCGACCAAGTCGCGTGTTGCGATATTTGGCAGTGATTTTTTCAAGGAAGGACTCCGCCAGATACAACTTGTTTACCTCCGTGGGCGCCGCGGTTTTCACGGTCGTTTTCTCATCCAACAGAGCCCGCAGAAGCGGGGTACTGCGCGGCGTGGTGGTCACGATGATCCGGGGATCCTGTCCCAGACGCATGCAAAACTGCAGCATGTCCCAGGTCGGTTCGACCTTCTTCCACTTGGCGAGTTCATCGCACCAAGCGGTGTCGAACTGCGGCCCCCGCAGACCCTCGGGATCGCTGGCTGAAAAGCACTGCGCTTCGCTGCCGTTTGCCCAGATCAGCTTTCTTTTCGATGCCACCCACTCTGGCCGCCGATCCGGCGGTGAGCAGGCGAGAATACCGCTGTCACCAAACACCATCACTTCGCGTGCCTGATCCTGAGTCTCCGCGACCAAAGCCGCGCGCCGGCCCGCCCCCGGGGCTCCGGGGGTTGTGCCCTCCATGCGGCTGCGAATCCACTCAGCACCGGTTCGTGTCTTGCCGGCGCCGCGCCCCCCCAGGACGACCCATGTGGTCCAGTCGCCATCGGGCGGGAGTTGATGGGTCCGATGGGCCCAATGCTCAAAAAGATAGGGCAACGCCAGAATGGCGTTGTCGCTCAGCATATCCAGGAATTGCTCAACTTGTTCCGCGCTCGCGGATCCAAGCAAGTCGCTTACTGATTTCAGCTCGTGCTGCATCAAGGTCGAGGCGGGCCGCGTCCGCCGATGTGCCATATTTGTCAAGAGAACCCTCGATCTCAAAAACCGATTGGAATTGCTTAAGATGTGCGCGGAACAGCTCCTGGCGGTTCCGGGCATCACCGGTTGTGTCCTCCTCTGTTTCAAGTTTTTCCAGTGACGCCTGGAGTGCGCGAAAAATGGTTGCGTACACAGCACGCGCCTTGGCCAACCGCTCGTCGGTAGCCATATCGCCCTGGGGCGCCTGATCTGTCATGAATTGCCCAATACCTTCGGCAGATGCCGCAAAAGAAAACGCGGCACCGGGGTGTCCCGATACCGCGTCCACACTTTTTCTAGTATGCCGCAAGGTATACTCTAAGGCGTGCGCTGGGTCAAGTATAAACTTTGGGTTGTATAAAATTTTACCGAAATGGGATCCTCGCCTGATGCAACCCGCAGAAGTCGCCAGCAAGGTGCGGGTAGATAGACTGATGGGCTGACACGCCTGTCTTTGACAGTCCGTCTCCCATGCGCATGCGGCGACGACACTTCAGGCGATCGAGCCACAGACAGCTATGGATCCAAGCGGATCGGACCGTGGTTTACTCTGAGTCCAACGCGCGAAAGGCGGCCACGTTTCTGTTGTGCTCTTCCAGCGTTTCAGCAAACGCGTGCCCCCCGGTCCCATCCGCAACAAAGAAGATATACGGGGTGCTGTCGGGATCAGCCGCGGCCTGCAGCGCCGCGATACCGGGATTGGCAATTGGTCCCGGCGGCAAGCCATCGATCTGATAGGTGTTGTACTCCACAGCGCCATGGGTCCGCTGCTCCGTCACCCCATCGATATCGCTGCGCCTGATGGGCCGATCCAACAGTCCGGCGCCCCGGGTAATCCCATAGATAATGGTCGGGTCCGTCTGGAGACGCATGCCGCGCCGCATACGGTTTACAAACACAGCCGAGACCACGCGGCGTTCCTCGGCAACGCCGGTTTCCTTTTCGATGATTGATGCCAAAGTCAGCAGTTCAGTGGGGGTGTCGAATGGCAGGTCTGCCGACCGTGCGGACCAGGCATCGGCAATCCGCGCCTCTTGTGCGCTCCGCATTCGTTCGATCAATGCGCTACGATCAGATCCAAAAACCACCTCATAGCTGTCCGGCGCCAGCATACCTTCGGCAGGCAGTTCCCCGATCGTCCCCTCAAGGAAATCCGCAGCCAGAAGTGCTGCCGCGGTGTCCTGCGTGGTGCCTCCCTCGGCGACCACCACGCGGTAGCGCACGTCCGCTAAGTCCCGCGCCTCGCGATAGGCCTCGGGAACCGGCTCCCCGGCAAGGAAAGAAACCTGTTCGACATACCCGCCGGCTTCTGCGTCAAATTCCCGAACCTGAACACTGACATCCCGGACACCGATACGGTAGACGATCTCGGTTCCGCAGGTGCTCTGCCCGCCACGGGTGATAATGTCCGTAATCTCATCCATCGAACTGCCATCCGGCACGATGAAGCTACCGGCTTTTAGCTGATCCGAACGTTCCGTATAGTTTGCGCCGATCCGGAACACAGTCGCGCTGCTGATCACACCCTGTGCCTGCAACTGTTCCGACACTCGGTTCATCGTGCTGCCGGGTAGCACCTGAACGCAGGTCGTACTCCCCATCGGGCCGGGCGCGACATAGGCGCCCCGCCCCCACGAGATTACGCCAAAGGCCAAAATCATCACAACAATGAGAAGTGTCATCCCATTCGCAGCAAAATGTCGGCCCATCAGATTGTCCTACAGCCTGCTAAAAACGACCGATGCGTTCGTACCGCCAAAACCGAAGGAATTCGACATCGCGACGTCTATCTTTCTCTGGACAGCGTCCTTAGCGGCGAGGTCGATCCTGTTCCCATCGGGCGGCGTATCCAGGTTCAGAGTCGGTGGGGCAACACCATCCCGGATCGCCAAAATACAGAAGATCGCTTCAACCGCACCCGCAGCCCCCAGCAAATGCCCGATCGCTGACTTGGTCGACGACATTGTCACGCTCGCATCCTCTCCCAACAACCGAGTGACCGCAGACAACTCGATCGTGTCCGCCATTGTAGAGGTCCCGTGAGCATTGATATAGTCGATATCCTCAGGGGCCACACCGGCGCGCTTTAACGCCGACTGCATGGCTCGAAAACCGCCGTTTCCATCCTCGGCGGGCGCTGTCACGTGATAGGCGTCCCCCGAGAGCCCGTAGCCGGTGACCTCGGCATAGATTTCGGCACCGCGTGCGCGGGCGTGTTCAAGTTCCTCAAGAACAACAATTCCGGCGCCTTCTCCCATCACAAAGCCGTCCCGATCCGCATCCCAGGGCCGTGACGCGAGGACGGGATCGTCGGCACGTTTGGTCGACAGCGCTTTGCAGGCATTGAAACCGGCAATACCCAATTCGTTGATCGACGCTTCGGCGCCCCCCGCAAACATGACGTCAGCATCGTCCAGCATGATCAGCCTCGCGGCGTCACCGATTGCATGCGCTCCGGTCGCACAGGCCGTGACCGCCGAATGGTTCGGGCCCTTAAAGCCATGCCTGATGGAAATTTGACCCGAGCACAGGTTGATCAGCGCGGCCGGTATGAAAAACGGCGACACCCGCCGCGGGCCCCTTTCGTGGAGGGTTACGGCGTTCTGATAAATGGTTTCAAGCCCGCCGATACCAGAGCCGACCATGACACCCGTTCGCTCCAGCTGGCCGTCGTCATCCGGAGCCCAACCTGCGTCCCGTGCCGCCATTTCGGCGGCAGCGACACCGTAAAGGATGAAGGGGTCCATTTTCCGCTGATCTTTTGGGCTGACCCAGTCGTCCGCATTAAACGTATGGTCATCGCCCGCGCCATGCGGCACTTCGCAGGCATATGTTGTCGCCAGACCCGCGGCATCGAAGCGCGTTATCGGCCCTGCACCGGAGTGTCCCTCTATCAGTCGTTGCCAGGACGCCTCAACACCGCTGGCCAGGGGCGTCACCATCCCCAAACCGGTCACGACCACCCGACGCATTCCAGTACCTCACATTCAGTTTCTTATGTAATCCGTGTACCCGACGACCGTTTCGGCGGCAAGCGACCGTCCCCAAAAGAAAAAGGCCCCCGAAGGGGCACCGTTAATCAGTCGCCTGGACGAAGGGTCAGGACGCGCCGCTAATGAATTTTACTGCATCGCCAAAGGTCTGGATCGTCTCTGCCGCATCATCGGGGATCTCGATACCGAACTCTTCTTCAAAGGCCATCACCAGTTCAACAGTGTCCAGGCTGTCCGCACCCAGGTCGTCGATAAAAGAGGCCGCTTCGGTCACTTTGTCCTCTTCCACCGAGAGATGCTCGACAACAATCTTCTTCACGCGTTCTGCGACGTCGCTCATAATGTATTCCTCATAGTGTTTGGCCTTTGTAACAGGCCTTAAGATGGTCCCTCAAGCGGCGGCGTGCCACGCGAAGCAAGCAGTTTGGCCAACGAACTCAGCCTTGCCACAATACGCTGCCTGCGGCAATTACGGGGGCGCTATAGCACAATCCCACCGCATGGCAAATGCAAATGCGGGTCTCGAATTTCAAGCCTGCAGCGCAGGAATTGTCCCAGTCGGCTTGGTCCTAAATCATTGCCATGCCGCCGTTCACATGCAGCGTTTGACCCGTAATGTAACCCGCTTCAGGCGCGCAGAGGAACGCTGCTGCGGCCGCAATCTCCTCGGTTGTGCCCATTCGTCCCGCCGGGATCGCGCCCAGAATTCTCTCACGTTGCGCGTCATTCAGCGCGTCCGTCATCGCGGTCGTGATAAACCCCGGCGCCACGCAATTGACCGTCACCCCGCGCGAGGCAACTTCAGCCGCCAGCGACTTGCTCATCCCGATCACACCGGCTTTGGAGGCCGCGTAGTTTCCCTGTCCTGGGTTTCCGGTCGTACCAACCACAGAAGAAATGTTCACGATGCGGCCCCATCGGGCCTTCATCATTCCGCGCAAGGCGCCGCGGCACAGGCGCATGGTCGATGTAAGATTAACCTCGATCACGGTTGCCCATTCCTCGTCCGACATCCGCATAAACAGGTTGTCACGCGTAACACCAGCATTGTTGACCAGAATGTCCAGCGAACCCATTGCCGCCAAGGCGCTCTTTGGAAGCGCCTCGACAGCCTCCGCGTCGCTCAGATTGCAGGGAACCACGTGCGACCGTTCCCCAAGCTCTGCGGCAAGCGCTTCCAGCGGCTCGACACGGGTTCCGGAGAGCGCCACCTGTGCCCCCCTGCCGTGCAACGTTTTAGCGATCGCGCCGCCGATCCCGCCTGACGCCCCGGTTACCAGCGCCGCCTTACCCGAAAGATCAAACATCATGCTTCTCCCGCAAGTGCCGCGACATCCGCGGCCGAATTCACCGCACGCGATGTGGTTTCGGGGCTGATCCGCCGGACCATTCCGCTCAACGCCTTACCAGCACCAACCTCAACGAACTCCGACACACCCTGTGCCGTCATCCATCCTATGCTTTCACGCCAGCGCACGCGCGACGTGACTTGCCGTATCAGGTACTCCCGGATGGTCGCAGCGTCTTCCACTGCCCCGGCACTCACGTTTGCGACAATCGGTACATGTGGATCGGAAACAGTTACCTCCGCCAGGGCGTCTTGCATCGCCTCCGCCGCGGGCGCCATCAGAGCGCAATGAAATGGCGCGCTCACCGGCAACAGCAACGCCCGCTTCGCGCCAGCGTCCTTGGCCTCGTCCACGGCGCGCTCAACAGCCGCTCGCGTACCTGAAACAACGATTTGCTTTGGATCGTTGTCATTTGCAGCGCTTAGGCAATCGCCCTGCCCGGCGGCGTCTACAACGGCTTCCACGGCCGCCAGATCCAATCCAAGTATCGCCGCCATGGCACCTTCGCCGACCGGCACCGCCGCCTGCATCGCACGGCCCCGGATGCGCAGCAACCGCGCAGTATCACCCAGACCCAGCGCACTAGCTGCGCACAGGGCCGAGTATTCGCCAAGCGAATGGCCCGCAACATAGGAGGCACTGCTGACAGGGATACCCTCAACCATCAAAGCACGCATTATCGCAATGGACGTTGCCATAAGCGCGGGCTGTGCATTTTCGGTCAGCGTCAGGGTTTCCAGGTCACCCTCCCAAATCAACGTCGAGAGATGTTCGCCCAAGGCATCATCCACTTCGTCAAACACCGCCCGGGCTGCCGGATAAGCCTCCGCCACGTCGCGCCCCATCCCAATGGCCTGCGCCCCTTGCCCCGGGAATAAGAATGCGCGCATCGCCTTGCCCTCCGTTTGTTTTTTTGATCCTTTGCGGGGAAATCACACTGCCGCGCACCGGATCGCATATGGCTGACAGATCAATGACCGGGGCAGCCCCGGGCCGCAAGACCCTTTTGCTACAAGCCCAGTTTTGCGCCCGGGCGGGTGTGTTTTGAGGCAATCCCAGAGTCGGCTTGTACAGTTCGCGCTGGCACTCCTCAGCGTGTCTGCAGCGGGCACGACACTCATTCTGGCACTGCGGTCACAATGGTTTATTCACGATGATGCGCTGATTTCACTCAGGTATGCGCAGAACCTGATCGACCACGGCGTGCTTCACTGGAATGTCGGGGAGCCGGTCGAGGGTTACACCAACTTCCTGTTTATCCTGCTGTGCGCCGGACTTATGGCCGTGGGTATTGGCCCGATTGCCGCCGCACAGATACTCAATGCGACCGCGTTGATCGGGATTGCGGCGACATTCGGTTCGATGGTGCGGCGCCAGACAGGTGCAGCGCCCACTTTCATCGGCCTTGGTGTCGCGATACCATCGCTCCCCCTTATACTGTGGAGTTTCGGCGGGCTTGAGGCACCGCTCCTCGCGCTTTGGGTTTTGCTCATGTGCGCGTTGATGCTGGACGCGCTGACTATTGAACCACGCACAGGGCGAACGCTCCTCACCGCGCTCGTCGCGGCGCTGGCCTACCTGACACGCCCGGATGCCGCAATTTTCGCAGTCGTTGCCGCGCTGTACCTGCTTGTGGCGACCGGACCATGGCGCCGTGGTATAGGAGCCGCAGTGCAGTTTTCAGCACTTTTTGGTGCTGTAGTCCTGGCGCACACCCTTTGGCGGTTTCAGATCTACGGCGATCTGCTGCCCAACACATTCTACGCCAAAGCGACGGGGATCACCGGGATCGGTGGCGGACAGGGGCTTGCCTATCTGACCGGTTTCACATTGCAACCGCCGTTTATCCCGGTGCTTGCGTTTGCCGCGCTGCTGATCGGCCGCGCCAGTCCGGCGCGACTGCCACTGTTCTTTTGCCTGACAGCGATGGCCCTCTACACATCCTACATCGCTCGGGTTGGCGGCGATCACATGGCGCAATATCGACTGTTTGTGCCCCTTATCCCGCTGGCGGGCCTCATGGTCGCCCACGCCATAGCTGCCCGGACACGCTGGACAACGGCAGTCGCGTTGATGCTGGCGGCCGCGCTTCCCGCACAACTTCTAACGCCGGCGGGCCGTACCCCCGCCGAAATCGACCCCGCGGCATTTGTTGGCACTATTGTCGGTGAATATATTGCTGAAAGTTGGCCACCGGGAACGTCGATCGCGTTAAACACCGCGGGTTCGGCGCCATTTCTGAACCCAGACAAGCAGTTCATTGACATGTTGGGCCTGAACGACGCCACCATTTCGCGTCGCAAAGTAACCCGACTCGAAGCGCCCGGTCAGATCTGGTCCGGCCATGCCAAGGGCGACGGCGCCTATGTCCTGTCGCGACGCCCGGACTACATCATTCTGGGTTTCGCGGATGGGGCGGATGCGGCCAAGCCGGTTTTTCTCTCGGATCTAGAGATTACACGAGACCCCAGGTTTGCCGAATGCTACGAACGACGGCAGACCGAAATTCCATATGACCCGGCGTACCAGCGCAGGGGACCGGACCGGACCAATCCGCTGGTTTTTACCTACTACCAGCGTACCCAAACCGCGACCTGCGTCACAACCGAATGATGCGCACCCTTGCGCTTTGCGATGAACCGTGTATATCGGCGCCGACCCCGAAAATGATGGACCGCGTGGCCTCTCGTATACGGCGCTCGGGGGCATATGCGCCCTGTTTTGAAGCCCGCTAGAGAATGGTGAACCACATGGCTCTTTACGAGCATGTCTTTATTGCGCGGCAGGACCTGTCCACTGCGCAGGCCGAAGGTCTTATCGAACACTTCGGGCAAGTCCTCTCCGACAACGGCGGGGCGGTCAAGGACCACGAATACTGGGGCCTCAAGACGATGGCCTACAAGATCAATAAGAACCGCAAGGGGCATTATGCCTTCCTGCGGTCCGACAGCCCGTCACCCGCAGTGCAGGAGATGGAGCGTCTTATGCGTCTGCACGACGATGTGATGCGCGTTATGACCATCAAGGTCGATGCACATGAAGAGGGCCCCTCAGCCGTCCTGCAGGCAAAGAATGCCAAGGACGAGCGCGGCCGTGGCCGGGATCGCGGGGATCGCCCCGAACGCCCCCGTCGCGATTAAGGGAAAGGATCCAAGCACATGGCCAACAAGCCGTTTTTCCGCCGCCGCAAATCCTGCCCCTTTTCGGGTCAGAACGCGCCAACCATCGACTATAAAGATGTAAAGCTCCTGCAGCGCTACATTTCCGAGCGGGGTAAAATCGTCCCCTCTCGCATCACCGCCGTTTCGGCGAAGAAGCAAAGGGAACTGGCGCGCGCAATCAAGCGTGCACGCTTCCTTGCTCTTCTTCCCTACGCTGTCCGATAGAAAGGGATCGTCATGGAAGTCGTACTTCTCGAACGCATCGCCAAACTCGGCCAGATGGGCGATGTCGTAAATGTCAAACAGGGCTATGCCCGAAACTTCCTCCTTCCTCAGGGCAAGGCGCTGCGGGCAAACCCCGCAAACTTGGCCCGGTTCGAGGCCGAGCGTGCGCAGCTTGAAGCACGCAACTTGGAAACACGGACCGAGGCGCAGGCGCTCGCTGACCGTCTGGACGGGCAACAGTTCGTTGTGATTCGTTCCGCTTCGGACGCGGGCGCCCTTTACGGGTCCGTCACCCCCCGCGACATCGCAGAAGCGGCAACCGAAAACGGGTTCACCGTCGACAAGGGTCAGGTGCGGCTTGAAAAGCCGGTGAAAGAACTTGGCCTGCAATCCGTGCAGGTGGTGCTCCATCCCGAGGTTGACGCGACGATTTCGATCAACGTTGCCCGCTCGACCGAAGAAGCCGAGTTGCAGGCCTCGGGTAAGTCCATTCAGGACCTGCAGGCCGAAGCAGACGCCGAAGCGGAGTTTGACATTGCAGAACTCTTCGATGACGTCGGCGCTGCCGCACTGGATCAGGACGACGACACTGATGCCGGACCGGTAGACGTGCCAGAAGATCATCCGTCCGAGGATGACACCTAAACGCGACGCGCATACAGAACGACGGCCCGCCCTGGCGCGGGCCGCTTTGTTTCAGACCTCCAGATACCGATCAAGCAATGCAAGCCCCTCAGGCGGAAGCGCCGATCGGGTTACGTCGGTAAGCTTGCTCGTTTCCTTGGGACTCAAGTTCTGTTGATGAAACGTAAAGTTCAGCGGGTCCGCTTTTGTCTTGGCACCACCCGCTGCTCTCTGGTTTTTGTCATAGATAATGCGGCTACGGGTGCCCATATCATCCCAACGGTCGCTTAACATGTCCGCGGTGACGGGACCTTCTGGACCGGAAAGCTCCAGAAACGCCAGCAACTTCGCCATATCGGCCGGCGTCTTTACGGCTTCCTCGTAATAGAACACTTTCTTCCGTTCGGATGTTGCACGGAGGAAAAATTCAATGTTTCCTGTGTAGTATCGATATTTACTGTACCGCTTCTTGCAGGACCTAACAAACACTTCCCGATAATCCCGCAACAACAGCACGACGATCGCATCCCGGGTATGTTCGGGGTCGATCCGTGTAAACCCGGCCCCGGGCCCCCGCCGAAACAGTCCGGGACGCCGGGATAGGCCCAGCGGATCATGGCTGCGGACAAAGGCCGCCTTCGGCTGGACTGCAGCATCGATCAGCACCGTCTTGCCCGGGGTGCGCAGACCGCATTGGTCCTCAACAACGAACCGCAGCCAGTTCAGCCCGGACCTTGGGCTGGAGATCACGATCCGTTCCATGAGGGCTCCCTTACGCGCACATTGCACCGGGCCCTAAAGGATGTACGGCGTGCTGTCAAAACAGGTTAACTTATCCACGCCATTCACATGCCGGGGATAACAAGCTATCATGATAGCAAGCTCCAAACAGGCACATAACCAGCGAGCACCCCATGGCAGATGGCTCTCCCGGCGTCGATGAAGACGTTCGCACCTATCCCCATAATATCGAGGCTGAACAAGCGCTTCTCGGTGCGCTTCTGGTAAACAACGAAGTCTACGATCGGGTTGCCTCCGTTGTCAGCGAATCGCATTTTTATGATCCGGTACACGCGCATATATTCGAGGTTGCGACCGCCCGAATTCAAAAGGGTGCTCTTGCCTCACCTGTGACGCTCAAACCCTTTCTGGAAGAACATGACGGTCTGAAAGAACTGGGTGGGCCGCCGTATCTGGTGCGGCTTGCCGGGGCCGCGATTTCCGTGTTTGCGGCGCGGGACTATGCGCAGATGATCCACGACCTTGCCGTCCGCCGAAACCTGATGCAAATCGGGGATGAGATCTCACTCAAAGCGGCCAACGTCACCCCCGACAGTGAGCCGCGAGAGCAGATCGTAGATGCAGAACAACAGCTCTACCAACTCGCTGAGCAGGGCTCTGTTGATACTGGTTTTCAGAGCTTTCTCAAGGCAGTAACAGACGCAGTTAATGTCGCGAATGCCGCATACCAGCGCGAGGGCGGCTTGTCCGGCATCGCCACCGGCCTGATCGATTTGGACAAGAAGTTAGGCGGCCTGCACCCCTCGGACCTGCTGATCCTGGCCGCACGCCCCTCTATGGGCAAAACATCGCTGGCGACCAATATCGCGTTCAGCATCGCGAAAAAGTACCGCAGCGGTGTCCGCCCCGACGGTCAGGAGGGAACGTTGGATGGGGGGGTCATCGGGTTCTACTCGCTGGAGATGTCGGCGGAGCAGCTCGCCGCCCGGATCCTCTCGGAGGCGTCTGAGGTTCCTTCCGAACAGATCCGTCGCGGCGACATGACCGAAGAGGAATTCCGCCGGTTCGTCGAGGCGGCCAAGGCGCTCGAGTCCTGCCCGCTCTATATCGATGATACGCCTGCGCTTCCGATCAGCCAGCTGGCGGCGCGGGCCCGGCGGCTTAAGCGACAACACGGTCTCGACGTGTTGATCGTGGACTACCTACAGCTGGTGCGACCCGCATCCGCCAAGGACAGCCGGGTAAACGAAGTGTCCGAGATCACCCAAGGGCTGAAGGCGATCGCCAAAGAGCTTGATGTGCCGGTGATCGCCCTTTCCCAGCTCAGCCGACAGGTTGAGGCGCGCGACGACAAGCGCCCGCAACTCAGCGATCTGCGCGAGTCCGGCTCGATCGAGCAGGATGCCGATGTGGTGATGTTCATATTTCGCGAAGAGTACTACAAAGAACGAGAGAAACCCGGCGAGCATGACGTTGAGGCCATGATGAAGTGGCAGGAAGAAATGAGCCGCCTGCATGGTAAGGCGGAACTGATCATCGGCAAACAACGCCACGGCCCAATTGGGACGGTGGAACTGGCGTTCGAAGGCCGCTTTACCCGCTTCTCGAACCTGGCAAAAGGGTATCAGTCCGAACATCGGGACTTCTGACCATGTCGGACAGTGCGATACGGCACGCCACCGCAGAAGATCTCAATGGCATTTTATCCTGTGTTGAAAGCGCATTTGCACCCTACACGACCGTAATCGGGCAGCGCCCGGCACCCTTGGATGCGGATTACAGAGCCCTGATTTTAGATCAGTGCGTTTGGGTACCTCAGGACACGCCCAGCGCCGGATTTGCCGTGTTCTACGCGCAAGGCGACCTCATGCATCTTGAGACCGTGGCCGTCCACTCCGATCACCAGGGGAAAGGGATCGGGACCTTGCTGATTGAGATGTGCGAGGCGCGCGCCAAAGACCTGATGCTGAGCGGGGTGGCACTCTATACGAATGCGGCGATGATCCGTAACCTGAACCTCTACCCCCGTCTGGGATACGGTGTAGCAGAGCGAAAGCGCGTCGGCGGTTTTGACCGGGTGTACTACATAAAACGTTGGTAATCTGCCGCAAATTGGAAACCACCATACCGGACAACGGGTCCGGTAGGACGTCTAAACCGGCGGTTCACCGAACAGCGGGTACGGCTCCCCTTCAGCGGCCTTGACCGAAGCCACACTCCGCAAGAGTGTTCGTCTCGACTGTATGTGTTTGCGACCGGGTCAAGACACATTATCTCACCCGATGCGCCATCAGGTCCGGCACCAGCATTTGATTTGGAGACAAGTTCATGCACGCCACGTACTTTGCCGATCAGCTTCGTGTCATGGCTGCGCTCGACGACACGGCGGCGACTGATCGGGTCTTGGATGCGTTCCAAAAAGTCCCTCGCGAGGCTTTTACCGGCCCCGGCCCTTGGAAACTCCGCTCTTCGTTGGTAGATCTCTCACTTCCCCCGCAACAGACCCCGAATGCCGACCCCCGTTGGCTTTATCACTGTGTTCTGGTGGTCTTGGACGAGGAAAAGGGGATCAACATTGGGGACCCTGCACTGTGGGTGCGACTTCTGACACAGGCCGACATCGCGCCCGGCTCACGTATCCTGCAGGTCGGCGCAGGCGTCGGATACTATACCGCGATACTCAGCGTTCTGGCTGGCGCCAAGGGAAAGGTGACTGCCTATGAGGTGGAAGCTGCGCTTGCCGAACGGGCCGCGTCTAACCTGACGGACTGGGGTAACATCGAAGTGCGTCACGGGAACGCTGCAACAGACCTAAATGACACTGAGGTCTTTGATTTTGTTGTATCATTCGCCGGAGTTACACATGTTCCCACTGCCTGGGCGACACGATTGGCGCCGAATGCCCGTTTGTTGCTGCCACTGACCGGGGCTAATTGGTGGGGCGCCATGATCCTGGCGCAGCAATCGGATCAGGGGTTTGACGCTGTAACCCTCGGGCGGTGCGGATTCTACCCGTGTGACGGCGCAAGAAGCGATGCACTCGCTGCTCAGGTCACCAGTTTGTTCTCAAAACCGGCGCATCTGAACGGTTGGCGCTTTCGAATGCGTCACGACAGCGGCGACATTCGGTTTGAGGCCAGGACCGGATGACGCTTAACTAAGCTTGGAGTACTGGAGGTTTCCTACAACCGGCGCAGGTCGCCAAGAACTGCAGTCTAGGGTCGTTTCATTTGAAACTCGGCACGTTTCGGCCTTATGTTCGACAGTGGTCACCAAAACGGCGCGAATTCAGGCATAATTGGCTAAAATCTGCCGGTTGACCCTGCATTAACCAAGCTTCCGTCCAATAAATGTCCTAATTCTTCGTAAATTGGTGTAGTGTGAGAGCCACGCCCCGGGCCCTTGCAGCAAGAAGCCACGGGAACTGGCAGTGTGAATTGTTCGTAGGAACGGTTCGTGTAGTAGAATTAAAGAGGCGTACATGATGGGTAATCAGTGGGTGAAGGAACTGGAAACTGTCGCGAAAGCGGTTCTGTCGAACGCAGAGTTTGATGACGGTCAGGGATGCTCTTGCAAACACTGCGGTGCGAAAGCTGCCTCCGCGAACAGTTATCCTGACCACAGCCCAGATTGCCCCGTTGTTGTTGCCAAAAGAATTGTAGATCAAGCGGTTTTCATGCGTCAGGCCCGACCACTCATTTAGACAACCGTAAGGCCCGAAAAATTTGACCAATAATTCCATTGATGCCGCGGGTGCCGCGGCTATATATAATCGAGCTATTTCCCAAAGCCCTTTGAAAGACGTTCAGATAGACGACTTTTTTGAAGAAGATGTTCTAAAGTCCCGTGTCAAAGGATTGTCGCACTATCAGCGCAATCCGTCGGGGATCCATGTTCGCCCGGTCGTGAACTCGGAATTGGGAACCCTGCATGCGTTTGTGATGGCGGCGCTTGGGCCGGGTATCGCATCCATTGATACGGTCCGCCGGGTCCATGCCAAGCAGGGCTTTAGCATGTGGAAGGTGTTGGACAGAGAGTATCAATGGTCAGGCGCTTTTGCTTTTCTATATCTGAACGCCGATGGCCTGAGTGCGGTCCACGACGGTTCCTTTGTCTCGATAGACCCCAGCATGGACCATTTGGCGCAAACCCCACAGGAGGTTGTGGGCATCTTTGCCTGGTGCCTGGTGTTGCGGGGGCGGTCAAAATTCGCACTGCACAAAGCCGCAACATGGCTTGACCTGTGCGGTTGGCGGGACTTGCCGATTTTCACCAACCCCGTAACAAGCCAGGGTGAGCGACTGGCCCGTGGTTTGGGGTTTGTCCCTGTTGAAGGACGGGATACCGGGGTTTTCATCGCCGTTTAGGCAGATATGCCAGCGTGTCCAATTCGGGATTGCGTTCGCGTGCAGAACGAGCAATCTGAGCGCAGATTACCCGGAGGGATAAATTGTCTGCGCCGCGCCTGACCATTGAGCTTGACGCGATCGCCGGTAACTGGCGTGCCCTGAACGCACTCAGCGCCTCGGACGTGCAAACCGGTGCCGTCGTAAAGGCCGATGCATACGGACTGGGTGTCGAAAAAGTCGCCCCTGTCCTGCAGGCCGCAGGGGCACAGGTGTTTTTTGTTGCGATGGCCTCAGAGGCGGTCCCGCTACGCGAGGTCATCGGACCGGAACCGGAGATCTATGTATTTGCGGGATATACGCCCGGGGATGCTGAGGTTGTTGCGCAAACCCGTCTGCGTCCATTGCTCAACAGCCCGGAACAGATATCCGCATTCCGCGCCGCATTTGGCGCGGCGCCCTGCGGGCTGCAACTTGACTCCGGGATGAACCGCCTTGGACTGGAGCCGCAGGACCTCTCTGCTGTTGATCTCGGCGGCCTGGACACCCGACTGTTCATGAGCCATCTGGCCTGTGCCAACACGCCTGATCACCCGCAAAACGCAGCCCAGCTGTCGAATTTCCGTCAGATGACCGCCGGCTTTCCACAGGATCGATTGTCCCTTGCAGCAACAGGCGGAACGATCATTGGTCCAAAGTACCACTTCGCCATGACACGCCCGGGCGTCGGTCTGTTTGGGGGCCAGCCGTTTGACCGGGCACAGCCGGTCCTCCAGCTCGACATCCCCATACTGCAAACCCGGGATGTTGCTGTCGGCGAAAGTGTGGGCTATGGCGCCGCCTGGGTGGCCAAACGACCCAGCCGGATTGCCACGCTTTCGGCAGGCTATGCCGATGGCCTTTTCCGGGCTCTGGGCACCGGGATGACATTTTACCATAACCACACCCCCTGCCCCAGCGTCGGACCGGTCTCGATGGATCTGATCACCGTGGACATCACTGATCTCGACGCCTGTCCCGACAGCCTTTCCCTGCTTGGTCCGGATCAGGACATAGACAGTCTTGCGGCGGTGGCCGGTACGATCGGCTACGAGGTTCTTACAGCCCTTGGAACCCGCTACAATCGTGTTTACAACGGCGGCTGAAGTAACCCGGGCAGGTCCATGGCACTCATTCGCCTGATTGATGATTTCCTCGCCTCCATCGGGCGATCCATACTTGCCCTGTTTCAGGCGGTGGGTCATCTGACGCTCTTTATCGCCGTGACCCTCAGCCACACGGTGCGCGCACCGTTTTACCCGCGCGAAATCGGCGCCCAGATGATGCGGATCGGCTATTACTCCTTGCCGGTCGTTGGTCTGACCACACTGTTCACCGGTGGCGCGTTGGCGCTTCAGATTTATGCCGGCGGGGCTCGGTTCAATGCCGAATCCGTTGTTCCCTCAATCGTCGCCATCGGCATGGTGCGGGAGCTGGGCCCGGTGCTGGGCGGGCTCATGGTGGCCGGCCGGGTTTCGGCCTCTATCGCCGCCGAGATCGGTACGATGCGGGTTACCGAGCAGATCGACGCCCTGACGACCCTTTCGACCAATCCTTACAAATATCTGGTGGTGCCCCGTGTGCTGGCCGCAACGCTGACCTTACCAGCCCTGGTCCTGGTCGGGGACGTGATCGGGGTCATGGGGGGCTATCTGGTCGGTGTGAACCGCCTGGGATTTACCGGTGCGGTCTATATCCAGAACACCATCGATTTCCTGGTACTCGGCGATGTGATTTCCGGTCTGGCTAAGGCGGCCGTTTTCGGGTTTATCGTTGCAATAATGGGGTGCTATCACGGTTACAACTCGGGTCGCGGCGCGCAGGGTGTTGGCCAGGCGACAACCAATGCCGTTGTGACCGCGTCGATCCTGATCCTTGCCGCGAACTATGTCCTGACCGAAGTGTTCTTTTCCGCATGACCCCCAAAATCGCGTTAAAAGACCTCCACAAGGCGTTCGGCCCGAAGAAGATACTGCGTGGCATCAACCTTGAAGTCGCCAAGGGCGAGAGCATGGTGATCATCGGTGGCTCGGGCACAGGGAAGTCGGTCACTATCAAAAGCATCCTTGGCCTGATTACACCGGACGCGGGCGAAATTCTCATCGACGGGCAGCCGATGGGGCGTGATCGCGACGCCTTCCTCGCGCAGTTCGGTATGTTGTTCCAGGGCGGTGCGCTTTTTGACAGTCTGACCGTTTGGCAAAACGTCGCCTTCCGACTGCTGCGCGGGGCACAAAAGCGCACCAAAGCGGAGGCCCGCGAGATCGCGATCGAAAAACTCCGCCGGGTCGGGCTGACCCCGGACGTCGCCGACCAGTTCCCCGCGGAGCTCTCTGGTGGCATGCAAAAGCGTGTCGGTCTGGCACGCGCCATCGCGGCAGAGCCCGAGATTATTTTCTTTGACGAGCCCACGACCGGCCTCGACCCCATCATGTCCGGCGTCATCAACGAGTTGATCCGCGAAATTGTGGTTGAAATGGGAGCCACCGCCATGACGATCACCCACGACATGAGCAGCGTTCGGGCCATCGCTGACAAGATCGCCATGATCCACGAGGGTGTTGTGCAATGGACCGGACCGGTGTCGCAGATCGAAACTTCGGGCGACCCCTATCTGACACAGTTTATCTCGGGAAGCGCCGAAGGTCCGATTGAGGCGGTGCGGTGAGCCCAAAAACCTCGAAAGGGACAGGCAACATTTCGGATAGCCCATACCTGTTTCGTGACATAAGCGAAAGCTACCTGAAAGCCTATGACATCATCTGGGCCGCCGAACTCGAAATGCCGGGTTCACTAGGACAGAATACAGGTTTGGCGCTTCGACCGATGTGCCAGTTGCTGGGGCAGGCGCTGGAACTGTCTATGAAGGCCTGCGCGCTTGCCGAGGTATCGAAATACCCCATATTCACAACCTGGATCGTCTTTTTGCCGAATTGGACGATCCCGAAATGATGCAAGGGTTGCAACACGGCTTCTCAGGTCTGGACGTGCCTTCGGATCTGCAGACACACAATCCGGACCTTACCATGGCCGAGATTGAACAGCACTTCAGCTCTCCGAGTATGCACATCAGTATGCTCAACAGCTTACATGACCGGCCATTCGCGATCGGGTTCCCGGTGCGAGGGGTGGCTGATATCCCGCACCTGCCGCATCTGCGCTGGATTGCGGGCTTTCTGCTCCTAGAACTAAATACCCGAATGCTATCCTGGTGCACGGAACCATAATGGTTGTCCGCCTCCTCAACCTCTCCCTACTCATCCTCTTCCCAATCGCCTGGTTCGCCCCGGTCGCCAAGGCGGGACTTTTGCCCTACTTCAGGCTTGAAGAGGTGTCCGTCATCACCGGTGTTCAGGCCTTGTGGGAAAAGGACCTCGCCCTTGCGATCCTGGTGGCATTTCTTGCGATGGTGGCGCCAATCCTTAAGACGGCGCTCTTGTCGATGATCCATTTCAACGCGCTCAAACCGCGCGCCCTCCCGGTTCTGGCCATCGTGTCCAAGCTTGCCATGGCGGACGTGTTTCTGGTTGCGGTGTACATCTTCATGGCCAAGGGCGTTGGTGTTGGCCGGGTCGAGACGGCGTGGGGCTTGTGGTTCTTCACCGGATGTGTGCTTCTGTCGATCGGCGTCACACATTTTACGAAAGTTGATTGATGGAACAGATCTTTCAACTCTTCGTCGGCATCATCATCGCAGCAGGTGTGTTCGCCGCGACGTTCTTTGCTGCCGCCCAAACATTTCGCCAAGCTGGCCCGCTCCGTGCCGCCCAGGCCGCAGCCGTGATACTGACTATCGCCACGATGGCCAGCCTCTCGCTTGGCTTTTGGACCGCCAGTCAGCTCTTCGGTGGTGCGCTGGCGCTCGCAGCCGCCGCGGCGCTGATTTGGGAACGTGGGTGGAACCGTCTGCTGCCGCTGTTCCACCTTGCGTTTGCCGTCGCCGCCGCCCTCGGGCTACCCTATGGTGCTGGCTGACCGCCGACCGTTTCGCCGATCCCTGATGCGCCGTTTTCATACCCCTTTCCTCCTGCATGCTGAACGGGCATAAGCTCAAAGATGGCCAAACAGTCTCCGGTATTCACCTGTACAAGTTGCGGCGCAGTCCACAAGAAATGGGCCGGTAGATGCAATGCCTGCGGCGAGTGGAACACGATAACAGAGGAAGCCCCAGCCACCTCCGGTCCGCGCAGCATCGCCGGCGGTCGGGCCATTCCGATGTCCGATCTAAGGGTTGCCGATACACCGTTGGTCCGGCAACAGAGCGGAATTGGAGAGTTGAACCGCGTCCTAGGCGGCGGGTTGGTTCCGGCTTCCGCCATTCTCGTCAGCGGGGATCCAGGCATCGGCAAATCCACCCTCCTCCTCCAGGCGGCCGCAGACTTTGCAAGCCGGGGCGCGCCGGTTTCGTATTTTACGGGTGAGGAAGCAGCGGCTCAGGTTCGGATGCGCGCCGCGCGCCTGGGGCTTAGCGACGCGCCGCTCCAGCTTGGCGCCGAGACCAACTTGCGCGACATCCTGACAACGCTCGAAAAAACCCGTCCGCAAATTGCAGTTATCGACAGTATCCAGACCATGTGGTCGGATCAGATCGGTGCGGCGCCTGGGTCGGTCAGTCAGGTGCGCGGTGCGGCCCATGACCTGACCAACCTGGCCAAACGCCGGGGCATATCGGTCATCCTGGTGGGTCACGTCACCAAAGAGGGGCAGATCGCAGGCCCCCGCGTTGTGGAGCATATGGTCGACACCGTATTGTACTTTGAAGGCGAACGCGGCCACCAGTTCCGGATTTTGCGCGCCGTCAAGAACCGTTTTGGTCCCGCCGACGAGATCGGCGTATTTGAAATGACGGGGCGCGGTCTGGAGGAGGTGACCAACCCGTCCGCTCTGTTTCTATCAGATCGCGAAACCCGCTCTCCGGGATCAGCGGTGTTTGCCGGGATCGAGGGAACGCGCCCAATCCTGGTCGAGATCCAGGCCCTTGTCTCGGCCTCGCCGCTTGCCACACCACGGCGTTCGGTCGTCGGGTGGGACGGCGCGCGGCTTGCGATGATACTGGCTGTGCTGGAGGCCCGCTGCGGCATCGCATTCACCGGCATGGACGTCTACCTGAACGTCGCAGGTGGGCTTAGGATCAGCGAGCCTGCCGCCGACCTTGCGGTCGCCGCGGCACTGATCAGCGCGCGTCAGGACACAGCCTTGCCCGCGGACGCGGCGGTGTTCGGAGAGATCAGCCTGTCCGGCGGTCTGCGACCGGTTGCACAGGCCGATGCCCGTGCACGGGAGGCACAGAAGCTGGGATTCGCACAGGCCTATTGTCCGGAAAACTTGAAATCCCTTGAAGACACAGGCTTGAGGATTCATAAATCCGAGAGCCTTAAAGGGTTTATTGACAGCGTTTTTGGTGACATAGACTGCGCCTGACGCGGAAAAAAGGATCGGCGCATGGAAGGCTTCACACTGATTGACGCAGGCACCGCCTTTATTCTGGTGGTGTCCGGTCTTTTGGCATACTCGCGCGGGTTTGTTCGTGAAGTGCTATCGATTGCAGGTTGGATCGCTGCGGCGATTGCCGCATTCATTTTCGCGCCGCAAGTCGAACCTCTGATCAAAGAGATCCCCGTCGTACGCGATATCATCGGCACCAACTGCGAGCTCGCGATTTTGGCGTCCTTCGGCCTGGTATTCGTGGCTGCACTGATCGTGGTCTCCATATTCACGCCGCTGATCTCAGGCATGATACAGAATTCCGCGCTCGGCCCGCTGGATCAGGGCATGGGTTTTTTGTTCGGCGTGGCGCGCGGAGCGCTGCTGATCATCGTCGCACTTATCATCTACGATCAGCTGCTCGCCGGGGGTGAGGGCGTCGCGATGATCGAGGACAGCAAAACTGTTGAGATCCTCGCCCAAAGCCAGGCTCAACTGGCCGAGGCCCTCCCCGAAGACGGGTTTGAGTGGGTGGCGGAACGCTATTCACAACTGACCGCTCCGTGCACAGGTGAAGGTCTGGAAACAGGCGAAACCCCTCCCGATGGCGCTGAAACCGCACCTGCTACCGATCAGTGAGCATTGCTGCCGTGACACCGACAGGGGTGCGGCTTATAAGGCCGACAACGGCCTTTGACCGAGTCGGGACCTGATGAGCCAAGCTGCATTGCCCAACCACCCGTTTGACGATGACAAGCTCCACGAAGAGTGCGGAATATTTGGCGTAATCGGCGCCGCAGACGCGGCCCAATTCGTCGCCCTTGGGCTGCATGCCCTACAGCACCGCGGACAGGAGGCCGGGGGGATCGTCTCTTATACCTCCGAAGGCGGTTTTGCCAGCGCGCGGAGGTTTGGGTATGTCCGAGACACCTTCACCAGCGCCAAGCTGATGGACACACTTCCCGGCAGTCTGGCGATCGGCCATGTGCGCTACTCCACTGCCGGTTCGAAGGAGGCAACGCAAATCCGCGATGTGCAGCCTCTGTTCGCCGAATTCGCGATGGGCGGCTGCGCCATAGCACACAACGGCAACATAACAAATGCCGAGACACTGAAGCGCGAGTTGATCGGTCGGGGTTCGATTTTTCAGTCATCAAGCGACACCGAATGCATCATTCATCTGATGGCACGGTCCATGCAGCGCACGATCCCTGAGCGCATCAAAGACGCACTCCGCTCGGTCGAGGGGGCATTCTCAATCGTTGCGATGACCCGATCCAAGCTGATCGGTGTTCGCGACCCGCGGGGCGTCCGCCCCCTGATGCTGGGCAAGATCGGTGATGGCTGGGTCCTGAGTTCGGAAACCTGCGCTCTTGATATCATTGGCGCCGATTTCGTGCGCGAGCTTGAGCCCGGCGAAATGGTGATATGCAGGGAAGACGGGATCGAAAGCTTCTTCCCCTTTGAAGCTGTAAAGTCCAAGTTCTGCGTGTTCGAATATGTGTACTTCAGCCGCCCGGACAGTGTTATCGGCGGCCATTCCGTCTACGAGACGCGCCGACGTATCGGGGTTGAATTGGCGCGCGAAGCGCCAGTCGAGGCGGACCTGGTTTGCCCGGTGCCCGACAGTGGCACACCGGCAGCCATCGGCTACAGCCAGGAAAGCGCCATACCCTATGCCATGGGCATCATTCGCAACCAATACATGGGTCGCACGTTCATTGAACCCACCGAGCATATTAGAAATATGGGCGTGCGTCTTAAGCTGAACATCAACCGCGCGCTTGTCGCGGGCAAACGGATTGTTCTGGTCGACGACAGCGTTGTACGGGGGACAACCAGTCGCAAGATCAAGGAAATGATCCTTGATGCCGGCGCGGCCGAAGTGCACTTCCGCATTGCATCGCCCCCCACGCAATGGCCTTGCTTTTACGGGGTCGATACACCGGACCGGGAAAAGCTGCTCGCCTCGACCATGACCGAGGAGGAGATGCGCGCGCACCTCGGCGTCACCTCGCTGCGCTTTGTTTCACTCGACGGGCTCTATCGGGCCTGTGGTGAGAAAAACGGTCGGTCAAACAACGAACCGCAGTTCTGCGACGCCTGTTTCTCGGGTGACTATCCTGTTCGTCCGGCAGATATGATGAAGCGTGGGTTCGAGCTGAAGGCCGCAGAGTAGCCGCGCAGCCACGCGGGCGGGGTCTGTTCTTCCAGATGGTGGCCGCAATTCAGACCGGGCCAACGCGCTGGTCACATGGCACTTGACCGCAAACGTCCTGTGCCGCACATGCAGCGGATGACCGAGACTCGACCCAAAACGGCCCTGATCACTGGCGCGTCCAGGGGGCTCGGCTTTGCCACCGCCGTCGAAGTTGCGCGGCGCGGCTTTCATGTCATTGCAACCGCTCGCACCACCGGAGGTCTTGAGGACCTTGCGGATCAAATCGCTCCGATTGGTGGCATCCCCACCCTCGTCCCGCTGGACATTACCGACGACGCGGGATTGGCCCGTATGGGCCGGGCGATATTCGACCGTTGGGGAAAACTCGACCTTCTGGTTCATGCCGCGGCGCATGCGCCGCCCTGCGCGCCGGTTGCCCAGACCAACGCCAAGGACCTGGACAGAAGCATTTCGGTCAACGCCCGCGGCACCCAGCAACTCATTTTCATGTGTGACCCCCTGCTCAGTACCGCACCCCGGGGCCAGATGATCTATGTCACCGACAGCAGGGCTGGGACCTGTTTTTTCGGAGCATATGGTGCCAGCAAAGCGGCAGGACAGGCCATCGTCGAAAGCTGGGCGGCCGAAGCGATAGGCGTGAACGTCAGTCTGTTTGCACCGCACCCGATGCCCACCGCCGCCCGGGCCCGCTTTTACCCCGGTGAGGATCGGACGAAACTCACACCCATCGTGGATGAAGCACGGCGGCTCGCGGCGCAGATACAGTAGGGCTCGCGCGGGGCGTATCAATGCGAGCGGGCTCAAAACCGCAACCGCGTAGCATTTTTCCTGAAGTGAAGGTTCAGGCCGGGCCGGGTCCAATATGCGGGCGGCCGATCACTTGCTCTGCATATCCTCGACCATTTTCAAGACGCGGCGACGTGGCAAAAGCGGGGTCAGCCAGTTCAGCATCAACGACAGCCGGCGTTCATTGAAGGCAACCAGATCACCCTTCATCATCGCATCATAGCCGCATTTGGCGACGGATGCCGGGCTGGCGCCCTTTTGTCCCGCCAGACCGGTTCCTTCCAGATCGGCTGCGGCGACAAATTCGGTATTGACCAAGCCCGGACAAAGCGCGGTCGAGGTTACGCCATCCTTGCGCATCTCCTGATCTATCGCCTGACTGAAGGAGGTGACGAACGCTTTGGTCGCAAAGTACACCGCCTGATACGGTCCGGGCAGAAAGCTCGCCGTGGACGAGACCTGCAACATCCTGCCCCGCGAACGCGTCATCATGTCATTGCCAACCAGATGGCTCAACGTCACTAACGCGGACACGTTCAAATCAATCATCGCCAAGTCTTTGGCAAGATCACGATCTAGAAATGGGCCGTGCCCACCGAAGCCCGCGTTGTTGATAAGGACATCAACCTCGGCTCCGGTTTCCTTTACGGCGTGATATAGCGCGGTTGCCGCTTCGGGCGTGCCGACATCCTGCGCAAACACCGTAACGTTCACACCATGTGCGGCTTCAAGCTCTTCCTTGAGCGCATGTAGCGGCGCGCTGCGACGCGCGACGACAATCAAATCGCCCCCCTTTTGCGCGTGGTAGCGGGCGAATTCCGTACCAATACCTGACGAAGCTCCTGTAATCAGGGCAGTGTTTGACATCGCGTCCTCCAAGGATTGTCAACAAGTGTTGACCTCACATAGGACCCTGCAATTCAGGAGTCAACAGTCGTTGACATCTTTTCACCGATGCATAGTTTGGCTCCATGACCAAAGCCGTGACGACAAAGCAGAAGCTCCTGCAGGCTGCACGCCGACAGTTCTGGACCCGCGGCTACTCCAATGTCTCGGTCCGTGATATTACAGGGGAAGCTGGCGTCGACGCCGCACTTGTGTCCCGGTACTTCGGCAGCAAACAGGGGTTGTTCGAAGCAACCCTCGAGGCTCTTCCGCCCTGGGATGCGCTTACCGCAGACCCGGACAGGTTTCTTGATCTGGCGGTCGAAACCTTTTCGCAGCCCCATGATCCGGACGCGGATACTGACAATGCGTTTACGATGCTGCTGACCAACATCCTAGATCCCGAAATGGGCGAGACGATGCGCAACCACTTTCAAGACGGGATAGCGGCACCGCTTGCCGCTAAGGTCGGCGGCGAAAAACCCGAGCAGCATGCGGCTATGCTGTTGGCTGTTCTGTTCGGGGCTGCGTTGATGCGCAAGCAGTTTCGTCTTTCCGGACTGGCAGGTGTCCCCACCGAAACGCTGCGCGCGCAGGTCTTGCATTTGGCGCAGGCAGCGCTGCGCTTCTAAGCCCGCCCGCCCCGTGGGCCCGGGGACTTGCGTCAAATGCGAAGGACCAGCGGACAATGGTCCGATACCTCGGGCTCATCTACCACATCGAATTCCTTCACAGCCTGCGCATCGCTTACGAGCAGATAGTCCGCGAATTTCCCCGGCTTTTTGTAGTATGAGTTTCTTGTGCCGATGAACCCTCGGCGGGTCACCAGTTCAACCAGTCCACTGTCGCTTAGAATTTCCAATGTCTCGCTGCCCGGTTCCACGTTGAAGTCCCCGCACACGACCCGAAAATCTCCAGGGCGAGAGATTGTTTTAGAAATGTCCAACAACCGTTTGGCCTGGACCGCGCGCTCGGGGGTATCCATTTTCCCGTTCAGGTCTCGCAAACCGTGCATATGTGTGATGCTGACCGCGCGATCGTTATCACCGTCATATAGCCGCACCCCATGCGCAGATCGCGAGCGGGGATGCGCGCCGTATCCGTCCGGGGAATACTCCTTGTGCACAAATCCCTGCAATTGACCGATCACCGGGAATTTCCGGTGGACGAATGTCGCCAGACCCCATTGAGAGGGGATCCGCACATCCCCATCCCACAGATCACCCTGCGCGGCCGGACAGAAGGTCGGGACATGATCGGGAAGCGCCCGACAGACATCGCGGTAAAAGTTAGCACGCTGCTGCAGGACGTGATCGCCGTCGCGGTATGTGAGCCAATTCTTGTCGGTCGCCGGGCTGTGTACAACCTCCTGAAGACACAGAACATCAGGTTTTGCATCCGCGACATAGGCGATAAGCGCGCTGTGCAGCTTTCCGCCCCAACCGTTCAAACACATGAGTTTCATGCGCCCCTCCACCTCGTACACCACAAGTTACAAAATAGATGGAAGTGGCGGTGTACGAAACCGATGGTGCGGGGTTAGGGAGCGGTTATTCCGCTGTTTTCGGGTGACCCGCTGTCATTGCTGCGGTGGGTGGCAGGAAGGAAAATCCGTACCAGCAACAGGCTCCCCAATGCGGCAAACAGCGAAAATATGACCAGGGCGATCTGCCAGGACGCCGTTGCAATCGTCAGACCGGCCAGAAAGTTAATCACGACCGCGCAGAGCAGCATCATCAGTGTCTCGATCAGCTCCAACCGCCGGGGCGAGATTATGGTTGCTGTCAGGCCTATCCCGGCAAGCAGGGTGATCGCCGCCGCGATCATCGCCATCGGATCGGTGCAGCGGATCAGATTCCCCAGCGACGTCCCCTCCGCCGCGCATCGATAGTCCGTAAGGACAAGCATGTAGACCTGAAGAAACAGCGCGATAGCAAGGCCCAACCCCACCAGCATGCGGGCAACCAGTGCGATGACCAGAACCGAACGTTCAAATCCGTCGAAAAGCGTGATGTCACCGGCACGAAGCTGCATGGATCAGGTCCCTTTCATGATCAGGCAAGCGCGGCTAGAACCGCATCGACCCGGGTTACGTCGGCCACGTTCTGCATGGCATAATTGATCGACGCGCGATGCCAGTCGTCATTCATGGTCGAGCAGGCATCTTCGGGAAGCACGATCCGAAAGCCCTTGTCCGCGCCAGTGCGTGCCGTGTGCTCGACACTCATGTTGGTCCAGGCCCCGCAGTTGATTATGGTCGTGCGGCCCCCGTGGTTCAGATAGCTCTCAAGGCGCGACGTCTCCCATGCGCTCATTGAGAGTTTTTCGACGATAAGGTCATCCTGGTGAGGTTCAAGCCCTTCAGCAGGTTCCACTCCCCAGGTGTCCCGGACCAGCGCCTTCTCTCCCTTCAGGCCCTGAAACAGAGCGGCATGCTGGGCCAGATAGGGATGTCCGGGTTCGCATACCATCCAGACGTGGATCACCATCACACCCTTGGCACGGGCCGCAGAGGCAAGCCGTTGTGCATTTGAAACCACCCGTTGCGTCCGTGCGTGCAGCGGACTGCCCGATCCTGCGAACGCCCCACCTTCGATAATCACGTCGTTTTGCAGGTCTTGCAGGATCAAAGCCGCCTTTTGTCCGTCGATCCGGTCGATGCGGTCCTTGAGGTTCAGGATATGCGCCGGTGCCGCGGTTCCTTCCTGCGCCCGAGGCGGCGCGGCGGGTGCTTTGGGGGTCATGAATGCCTCGGCGCGGCCGCGTGTCTTGGTTCGCACCGAATAGACCGATGTCTCGGCACAGATATACAGTGTGCCCCAGTCGCTGTCCCCCCAGTGCAGGTTGGCCGCCATCTCGGGCAGGCTGACCTCGCCCAGCTTGATCCCGTGAAAATCATAGACCCAAAGGCCACCGGGCGCAGTGACATAGATGTTGCCGTCCGTGTCCGCCTTCATTCCGTCGGGCACGCCTTTTCGGACGGGTTCCCGGATGCCGCTGGCGAAAAGGCGCGCGTTCCTCAACATCCCATCCGGGCCCACGTCAAACATGCGGATATTTGCCTGATCCGTGTCATTTACCCACAAAAACCGCTCGCAAGGTGAGAGACACAGGCCATTTGGCTGGGAGAACATATAGCGGTCCGACACCAGAACAGGCTCCTGCCCCGGTTGATGGCCCGGCGGCAACATATACACACCCTGAAAATCCATATGCAGCGGTCGCGGCACACCAAAATGCTCCATGCGGCCATAGGTCGGATCGGTGAAAAATATCGCGCCGTCCCGCCGAACCACGATGTCATTGGGTGAATTGAGTTCCCGGCCTTCAAAATGGGTTGCCAACACATCGCGCGTACCGTTGGGGCGGATGCGCACGACCGACGAAGTTGCATGCTCGCAGATCAACAGGTTCAACTCGGCATCATAGGTCATGCCGTTGCCCTTGTTGGACGGGCGCGCAACTTCCGACACACCGGAACCCGGCGTATACTTCCGGCGTACATCGCCAGGCATGTCCGAGAATATCAGCGTCTGTTCGGCCGGGTGCCAAAGCGGCCCCTCAGTGAATATGTAACCGGTGCCGATCTGGCGGACGGGTTCATGTTCCCCAATCAGAGTGCGGAACCGGCCGTTGATTGCGATATGGGCCATAAGCATGCCTCGCCTTCATCGATGAAAGGGCCCGAACGCGATGTCCCGGGCCCGGCGGTTTACATCGGAAACCAATCGCGCTTTGGCAGCGTTTCAGTCAGCGGACCCGGGACTTGCATACCAAGGCGCCCGACCACCTGTTGGTTTTCGATCCGCGCGGGTTTGTCGTGTATTGGCAGCAGGAAGGTATAGTTGTTCAGAAGCTTCTTGATCTGACCCTTTTCTTCGCGCTTTGAACCGGCATGGTTTCCGGTCACACGCGGCTCCATCCAGTTGTTGGTGTGGACGTGGTTCACGATCTGATCATTGAAATCATAGATCACATCGCCGCAAATGCACGCCAGGCCATCGGCCGTCTCAACGATCACATTCATTGAGCCTTCGGTATGCGCACCGGCTGCCTCGCACCATACGCCGGGAATGATCTCTTCCGCGCCGGTGATTTCGAGGTCGAGAAAACGCATCGCCTCGGGCTCGTAGATCCGTTCAACCAGGTGCAGAATGTCGGGTTTGGGGTATTGTGGATACATGATGCCGGACACGCTGAACTCCATCTCCCGCCGGTTCAGGCAGACCGTGGTGTTCATCGGGAACAGATCGTCCTTTCCGGCATGGTCGATATGAAGGTGCGTGTGCAGAATGTAGCGGATATCGCCCAGCTTGAGCCCGTGTTTGGCAAGCTGGTTCTCAATCATGTTGTCGTGGAACTGAAGCCCCCGCATGCCCAGCGACTCCATGATCGCATTATCGCGATAGCCAGTGTCGACCAGTACAGGATAGGTGCCACCGGTAATTAGAAAACCGTACACCGGGACACGCCGGATCCGTCCGCATTCGTGCCCGAGTACAAGGAAGCTGGTTTCAAGTTCGATATCCCCATAGTCGAGAATGTGGATTTGCAAGGCCATCGGGTCCCTCCCTTTCAAGTCTCTTGCAGCCGGTAGACCCGTGCTGCGGTGTCGTTAAAAATCGCTTGTTTCTGCGCCTTGGTCAGCGTGTCGGTGGCGGACTGAAAGGCGTCATACAACGTGCCGTAGCTCGTCCAGATCTTCTCTATCGGGAAGTTTGAGCCAAACAGGCAGCGTCGTGCGCTGAACATCTTAAGCGTCTCGGAAATCATCAGGGCGATGAAATCGGCGTCATTCCTGTGTATAAAGGTGCCGAATGCCGACAGCTTGGTCACCACATTCGGCTGTTTGGCCAATTGCTTCATGCCCTTGCGCCAATGGGCCCACCCAGCCTTTGTTGTGTCTTCAAGCATGCCCGCATGTTGCAGGACAAAGGTCACCTCCGGGCAGGCGGCCGCAAGCTGCGCGGCACCCTCCATCTGCGGTGCAAAGACCTGAAGGTCAAAGCACCACCCATATTCGGCCAGCCGCGCGATATTGGCCTGGACCTGTGGGTCGCGGGCCATATCGGCATGCGGCGCAAACCGGTATGTCGGGTTTTCATGCCAGTGCAGCTGCTGACGGATACCGCGCATAAGCGGGTAGTGTTTCAATCGGTCAAGCTGCGGCCGGACATCCTCAACAGTGAAATCAGCATAGCCGACAATCCCGGCGATCATGCCATGCTGATCGGCCATCGACTGGACCCAGGCCACTTCGTCATGTGCCCAGTTCGGTGACCAGTTTGCCTGAACGTACACGGATTTGGTGATCCCTGTGCCGCTTAGATCGCTCAGATACTCCTCCATCGGATAGTCGCGCTTGATCGGTGCATAGGCACCGAAGATGCGCGGCTGCTCGGGTCCGAGAAGCCAGGGCAGATCTTTCTGCAACCAGATATGGTGATGCGCGTCGATCATGCCGCCCGCGCCAAACCAAGGATGTGATCGGCCATGGCCGCGATATCCGATCCGTCGCCCAGGCGCGTCGTCATCGGTTGAATGGCGGTCATCGCCGCGGTCTCGGGTCTGTAGTTTGGATCGGCCAATAGTGGTGTTAGCCAATCCAACCGCCAAGCCAACCGGCTCAACCGGTCAACTGCGGCAACAAGCGGTCCGATGTCGTCCCGTTCCAGCCCGTCCGAGATCACCACGACAGCAGCGCCACGGGCGAAGGCTGCATATCGAGGGACCGCCAGAAATGCGGCCAT
>JBCCYF010000014.1:0-57669 GCA_039190275.1 Pseudomonadota bacterium
AGGTTGATCGGGGATCGGTCGGCCGACAAAGTCACACAACGGGCCCCACCCCGAGCCGACCGGATAGACCAGAAGCCGGTCCGTGGGGATGGCGGCGGTAACAGCCTCATTATGCGCGATGAACACCGACTTGGCATGATCCGCGTCACGGACCCGACCATCGAAGATTCGGTCGAACAGCGCTTCTGTCAGTTCGGCAATCTGGTTGCGATGCGGCGGAGCATGGCGTCCCTTGGCATCGATAAACGGTAGGATCGTGGACGCAAGGCTGTTGTACCAACCATCGGCATCCCGCAACGACAGGACCACCTTGGCATGCGGGAAATGTGCCGTCAGCTCCCGCCAATAGGCCGCGCCCGGCCAGTCGACCTGTGCGCGAAATCCCTGGAACAGCTGATCCCAGTCCGGCGCGCCGCCATGAGCGATGGCATGCCAGGGTGGGACAAGCGCCGCGTCCTCACGCAGCGCATACATATGATGGCACGGGTCATACCCGAGGATCATCAACGCCTTGCGCAGGGATTCAGTCCCCGTCCGCCCCATTCCCGCGCCGATTATCTCAAGCCCGTCCGCAACCACGCGCATCCCCCTTGTGAGACGTATCCTAGCGCGAGAACACACACCTGAACAGCCACGCAAAACCGGCAGGCCCGAGAAGAACGCAGGTTAACACTGCACTATTGTGCCCATCTCATCAGATTTAAAGCTGACTTAAGCCGCGTGAGACCTACATACCGGCGGACATGAACAACATACGCTCATCCAGCAAGGCGCTCGCCGTTCCCGCCAGCCGCATCGCGCGCCTGACGCGGCTGGGCGCGATGACCGCCGGAGTTGCGGGCAATATGGCCATCGGCGGGATTGCCGAGTTGGGTCAGGGTCGCCGCCCGACGGCGCGCAATCTGCTGCTGAACCCTGCCAATGTAAACCGGATTACCAACCAGTTGGCGCAGATGCGTGGCGCGGCCATGAAAGTCGGACAGATGATGTCGATGGACGCGGGCGAAGCCATGCCGCCCGAGCTGGCGGACATTCTGGCACGTCTGCGTGCCGACGCACATTTCATGCCGCCATCTCAGCTGAAAAAAGTGTTGAACAACAATTGGGACAAGGGCTGGCTAAAGGCGTTTAAGCGGTTTGACGTGCACCCGATTGCCGCCGCGTCGATCGGTCAGGTGCATCGGGCAGAGTTGAAGGACGGCCGCGATATGGCGATCAAGATCCAGTATCCCGGGATCGCCAGAAGCATCGACAGCGACGTTGCAAATGTCGGCGCACTGATCAAGGTTTCGGGCCTTCTGCCGCCGGGCTTTGATATGGCTCCTTATCTTGAGGAAGCGTGCAAGCAGCTCCATGAAGAGACCGACTATCAGCGCGAAGGTGGATGTATGGCGCAGTTTCGCGCCCTTTTGGACGGCGATGCCAGGTTCGTTGTTCCGGAGCGGTACGAGGATTGGACAACGACTGACATCCTTGCCATGTCCTTTGTCGCAGGGGATCCGATCGAGGCGGCCGCACAGGCACCCCAGACCACCCGCGATCAAATCGCCCACCGGCTGATCGATCTGGTCCTTACAGAGCTTTTCACCTTCGGACTGATGCAGACCGATCCCAATTTCGCCAACTACCGGTACAATGCGGAAACTGCGCAAATCGTATTGCTGGACTTTGGCGCAACCCGTGAGATTGACCCGGAGATCATCGGCCAGTACCGCAGGCTCCTGCGCGCCGGACTGGACAATGAAACGGCCCGGGTTACTGACATCGCTGCAGAAATCGGTTTCTTTGCCCCCGATACGCCCGAACCGCAGCGCAGGCAAATCATTGGGATGATCGAAACCGTATTCGAAGAAGTCCGTACAGCACCCGAATTCGACTTCGGACGCACCACACTTCCGGCGCGCATGCAGGCAGCCGGTATGGAGCTGGCGGAACAGGGTTTCGTGCCGCCGCCACTGCCGATGGATCTGCTCTATTTGCAGCGGAAGTTCAGCGGCATGTTTCTGTTGGCGGCACGGTTGCGGGCGCGGGTGCGGGTGTCTGACCTTCTGGAAGCGCATCTGACGCGCGCCGGTTAGACAGCCGCGGCTACGGAACCTCGGGCCGAACCGCCCGCCGCTCAAGGGTAAGCACCAGCAGGGCGCAGGCCAGGCTGAGCGCCGTTGTCGCAAACATCAGGACAAGCAGCGCCATCGCGCTGTTGGCACCGGTTACGACGCTGCCGGCGATCCATGTCAGCACGGCGCCCGCCGCAACGGTCAGCGCGCCCGACAGGCCCGAGGCGGTACCAGCCAGATCTGGGCGCACTGCCATCGTCCCCACACTGCTGGCGGGCATCGTGATCCCATTGCCCATGCCAACAAATATGGTCGAGCCGAACAGGATGAACTCGTGCAAATACCCGGCCCCGATCAGGGCAAGCCCGCACGTCAGGCCCAAACAGGCGACGATGCGCCCGGCAAGCATCACCCTGGCAAGGGGCCATCGCCCTGCAAGACGGGAGGCGCCAAAACTTCCCAGCATGAAGCCGCCGGTGATCGAACCCATGTAGATCCCCAACATGCCTGACGAAAGCTCGAAAGAAACATCGGCGACCAACGGCACACCGGCCACAAATGCAAAGAAGGCCCCGGTCGAGAACGCCATACACCCGGCGTTGCCCCAGAACGGGACCGAGCGCAAAAGCGCCGGATAGGCGCGCGCCTGGGTCAGGAATGTGTTTGAGGGGGCGGCATTGGTCTCACCCACATCACGCCATACCAACACCAGCATCGCACCGCCGATAAGCGCGAAGGTCATGAAACTGGCGCGCCAACCAAAGAGCGTATCCAGAAATCCGCCGATCATGGGTCCCAGCATCGGCGCGACCGCCATGACCATCGCGATATGGCCCAGCATGGCGGCGGCACGTCCGGGCGGGAAAACGTCATGTACAATAACGCGGGACAGGGCCGCCCCGGCGATAATGGCCCCTTGCAGAAGGCGGAACGCCAGAAACTGCCAGATGGTCTGCGCCAGAAAACAGCCCAGCGACGCAACCGCGAACAGCGCAACAGCCCCCAACAAAACGGGCCGACGCCCATAGCGGTCAGATAGCGGGCCGATGATGATCTGCAATACTGCCGTCACCGCAAGGTAGCCAGCAACGGACAGGCTGACCAAAGCATACTCGGCATCGAAATCTGACGCGATGTTCACCAGGGATGGCAGAAACATGTTAAGCGAGATTGTCGTGACACCGGTTAGGCAGATCAACGTGACAGTTCCCGGCGGTGTGCGGGCGGGGGCAAGCATGGGGACCTTCACACTGGATCTCGGATGAATGCGCTCGGAACTGACCGGGCGCCGGGTGTCGCAGACAACCCGGTTCCACAAGGGGTGTCAATCGGGATGGCATCGATATCGTGCCCGCAGCCATAGAAACTATGCGCAAGGTGAGTGCCCCCTTTTATCCGAGATAACAGGACAGCTGTCGGCGTGACGCTAAACGGCACCGCCTGGCGCTACGGCCAACGTCGTAGGCGAGGTTGGCGCTGCAACCTCTGGGTTGAGCGCCAGGCGCCCCAACTTGCGTTTTCGGTTGAAGGACCGGTCCAAGGGTCCGCGCGAATTTAGAACACCTGGAGTGTTTACCGCCCAAGGATTTCCGTTTAACCCTAACGCGTTGGCCCCAAGGGCTGCATAAATCACCGGAGCGCTGTCATGTCGGACCGCATTTTCCTGCCCGCCCGCCGGGGTGACACCGTCATTATTTTCGAGCATCGCGAAGTGCCCGACAACAGACGTTGGGAATTTGTGGCAGCGGCAATTCAGGAGGCTCCGGACGCGCCGCTGATCCGGACAACTGCCGTTGGTCTGAACCCCGATGAATTGGAGATCTGTTCGCAGATCGCGGCCGGTTTTCCGGCCTTTGAGGACGCCTTATCCGGGTTACCCGGTCTGGGGATCACCGATCTGGACCTTGTCGATGCCTCCCTCGAATTACCGAAGGCGCTTGCATTGGTCGAGGGGTCCATCCTGCTGACACTGACGCTTTATCTTCAGCTGATCCGGAATTCGCTGGTCACAACCGCCTCCATCCGTAAATACAGGAGCCGCCCGCCGGCTGAGCGGATTGAGGCAGGGCTGTCAGGGTCGGTCTATCAGACCCTGCTGAAGTCCCATGACCTTGAGACCGGCGCGGAGCTGTTGGAAGAGGATCTCGCGGCTATGCCGGATATCCCGCGCCGGACGCGGGACTGGGGGTTTTTCTACCACATGGCCGGTTTCATCCGCCTGCGCCGGGGCGAACTTGAAGAGGCGCTGGAGCTTTTCCGAACCTCTATCCGGCATGCCCCGGACGAGGCATTGCACCGGCGTATGGCAAACATCTATGCGGATCTGGAGCGGTTTCCCGAAGCCATCGATGCCTTTCTCAAGGCCGAGGCGATCACCCCTTTGCCACCGCATGGCACGATCCGGCTGGCCTATTGGATGCAGCAGGAGGGTCGCATCAACGAGGCGCGGGAGTTTGCGCGCCTCGCCCAGGAGAGGGGCGCGCATGACGCAGCGGGGCTGATCAAGTCCCTGGGCTGAGCGGGGTCCATCCAACGCCTGAACACCCGACCCGGACTGAGCATCCACAATTGGCGCGCCGGACCGATGCCGACCGGCGCGCCACTCGGCCTAGGTCAGGCTTCGGCGCAGCGCGGGAAGCCGCGAGAGTATGATCGTGTCGATTACAAGAACGATCAGTACGGCAAGCCCCGCCATCGGGAACGCCATCGAAACCCCCAGCCCGACAAGGACGGCACCCTGCCATAGCGGCATTTCCTTAGGCATCGGCGGCGCGGCCAGACGACCGGCATTGGTCGGGCGGCGTTTCCACCACAAAACCACCGAACTCAGACAGAGGAACAAGACCGCCAGGCACACCAGCGTATTGGCAAGGACACTCCACAGTCCCAAGGTCCCCATGTGCAGGGCGATCCCGACCGCCATTGCCTTGCCCGCCCAGGAATAATCCTCAAAGCGCACATCGGCCAGCACCTTGCCCGTGTATTGATCCACATGCACGGTGCGATCCGACATCGGGTCGGTACTGTCGGTACTCATGGAGTCACGGCTGAGCGTCCACACCGCCGTGCTGCTTTGCGGCACGCTAAGCTGGTAGCGCGCATCAAACCCGATCTCACGCGCCAGGCTGTCGATGCTGTCGATGGTTACCGGACCCTGTGGTATGCCCCCGGACCCTGCAGCGCTGCCCGAGGCCGGCAACGGTGTTTGCTCCAAAGCCCAGGGAACCTCGCGGCGATCATGGTTCAAACTGGCGTGGGTCTCGTCCGAGAGGGGCACGTTATCCCATTTTTCGGCTGGAAACTGGCTCCAGGCCTGCACCATCTTACCGCCCCAGATACCCGCCCAGGCCAGGCCCGAGATCAGGAAAAACACCAGCACGATAGATATCCAGATACCCACCACCCCGTGCAGTGATTTCCAAAGCGTGCGCCCGCGCCCGAGTTTGGGCAGAAGTGCCGTGCGCCATCCTGTTTCCCGCGGCCACCACATATAAAGACCGGTGGCGACCAGCACCAAGGTCAGCGACGCGGCGGTTTCAAGCAGACGGTCACCGGTCACACCCAGCATCAGGCCGCCATGAATGTTGTCCGCAAAATCGTACCAACCGCTGCGGCGCGGAAATGTTTCAATCACTGTGGCGGTATAGGGGTCTACGGCAACCATGACCGCATCCCCGTCAGCGTCGACACGAAACAACGCGGCAACGTCGCCCGTCCGAGGGGCTACGTATTGCTTGAGCGTACCGCCCGGCACTGCCGCAACAGCCGCATCCGCCTGTGCCGAAACGGCGAGAACCGCATCCTGTGGGACAACCGGCGTACGCTCACCATCCCGACCATCAATCCAGGCGATCCACAGCATCGCCATGCCCGTGACGGCAAGGATCGCCAGAAAGGGGATGACGAAGAGCCCGGCGTAGAAGTGCCAGCGCCAGGCTGCGAAGTAGAGTTTGTTGACGCCGCGTTGCGCAGGCGCGTCGAAATCAGTGGCTGTCATTAGAGTGCTCCCAAGCTTGCATCCCGCACGACGGCGGGTGTGTTTGTCTGAACGCGATATGGATCGTGTCAGGCTTGGGGCGGTGCGCGGCTCAGGCAACCGTGGTCAAGTCGGCGCGTCCGATGCCATTGCTCTGCAACGACACGCTGCTTCTGCGCCCGCTGATCCCCGCTTAGCAGCAGCTCGGAGGCGACGGTCGGCAGAACCGCGGACCCAATCACGCGGCAAGCCTCGCATTCGAGAACACCGCCGCCCTCGCCGTCGCCCATAGCATCACAGATATCGGCAAGCGATCCACCGGCAGCTAAAAAAGCCGAATACTCAGGCGACGGTTGAGCACGATCTATTGTATGCGCAAATCCAGATGTAAACAGAGCAATGACAAGCGCAAACGTGGTCAAGAACCCCCCATAACTGCATCTGATGAATCGCATACTTCAAGAGCTACTGATCGACCGGTGATGGCGCCATGATTGTTTATTTGCCGTCCAAAAGTGGCAATTGACGGCTGATTACATGGCTGTGGCCAGGTAACCAGCCGCAGCCGGCCGGTACTGACACGCGATCCGGCTGTCCGTCGCATTCGCGTGAATTTGATCAGGGTCAATGCCCCGACCCTCTGGCCGCTGCACTATCCGATGCGAAAGGGGGGGTGATATGGACAACCTGTCAATCAACTCCGAATACATGCAGCGGCTGATCGTCAAGCTCCGCGTTATCATGGCGCGCGAAGCCGAGTTGATGCCGAGAGCGGGCGGTAACGCCTCGGACGATGAAGTCTCCGCCAGCCTGCAAGAGCACCCGGGCGACTTGCTAGATGAGGAGCTTCGCAAGGAGTTCGAGGCGCTGTCCAACCAACAGCTTGTGGAGCTGGTGGCCCTGATGTGGGTCGGCCGCGGGGACTTTGAAGCGGACGAATGGGACGAGGCAGTCGCGTTGGCCGAGGAACGGCACGTCGGACCAACCAGCCAGTACTTGATGACCCATCCCCATGTCGCCGATCACATCGCCACAGGACTTGAAGCCCTGGGGCATAGCCATGTCCTGCAGGACGGCACCTACTAAACGCGCGCTGGCACGTCACGCCCGACGCGGTGCCGTATACTCAGTTGTAAGAATGTCAAAAACACCCATCTTGCAGTATGATAACGGGCACTGAGTGAAACGCAAATTTAGGAGACATCAGAATGGCGCCGAAGCACACGTCTGACAGGACGTTCAGTTCAGCTCAAACTGCCGGTTTTCAGAAACTTGCAGAACTTCAGAATCGCAACTTGGGGTCCATAGCACTTATGGGCACGGCATGGGTCGAGGCGATCAGCGAAATGGGCAGCGAGGTGACACAATTTGTCGCCGATCGCATAAAGGAAGACGTCAAGACGCAACACAAGATCCTGCACTGCAAGGACATGACCGAGCTCCACAATCTGCAAGCGGAGTTCTTGCAAACCGCGCTGGAACAATATGCCGCCGAGTCGGGAAAATTGCTCGAAATCAGCAACAGCCTGATGACCGAGGCGCTCAAGGACCGCAAGGCACAGTAGTTTGCCGCACAGCCCAGTTCGCGGAACGCGGTAGATACAGGACGATCGTCGGGTCTCCTCGCTGACGGTGCAGGTTGCGGCTGTGTACTCGGCAAATTTGCCTCGTTGGCGCGGCGCGCAACGGCAAAACTCGATGGGCGTGATCACCGCTCTTGACCTTGGAAAGGAGTACCCGCGATGACTGTCAATGTTGGACGTGTGGATCAGTGGCTGCGGTTGGCCCTGGGCGTTGTGTTGATCACGCTCCCATTTGTGACCGCATTTGCAGTGTGGGACGGGGTGCTGTTCACCACGCTGGTTGCAGCAGTGGGTTTGGTGCTGATCGTGACAGCCTTGTTCAGGGTCTGCCCGCTCTACCGCGTCCTCGGCCTCAAAACATGTAGCGGATAAATCTGGTCCGCGGCCGCCAGCCGGTCGACCTCCGGACCGATGGGGTTTGAACAGTCGGCACTCCGAACATGGCTTTCCGGCACCGGTGTACCGATACCGGGCCGTCTACTCACTCGGTGGTGCGCAATCTGAGCCGGTTTCCGTTTCGGCGCTACGCTTGGGAACGACCGAACCTATCTGGTTCAGGCGACCAGATCCACTTGCGGTCGGGCGTTCCGTACCGGGTCGGCCAGCGCCGCCAGCATTTCCAGAAACGCCTCAACACGGCCGCTGCGCGGCGTAGAATCGGTCTCGGCCGCACCCTCGTCGCGTTCAGCGATACGAGATGCGTTAAGGTCGCCAACCGCCTGCAGGCGCTGCGCCTCGGCAATTGCAGCAATCCGACGATCCGCCGCCGAAGGTTCGGCGGGCGCCAGTGCCGCGGCTTTAACCACCTCCATTTTCTGGATGGTCGCCGCCGGATCGTTTCGGACCGGCGCGGTATCAATGGCCACTGCACCGCCAACCGCGTATCGCTGACCATCTGGGCCCGTCTGATAGGTGTATGTGGGCTCACCGGCATATTCACCGCCAACCCGGGCATGGGCCTGTTCATGATCCCGAACCTCGCGATCACGCGCGGCAAGCTTGCGGACCAACTCCTCCTCGGCTTCGGAAAGCCCCCCGCCCTCCTCGCGCGCGGAGCTTTGCACAAGAGCCTGAAGACCGCGCGTATCCTCAACCCCCGGGGAGCGCGCCGGTTGGGAAACGGGCGCCTCCTGCCCGCCGGATGTCGAGCGTTCGGACGCGGTCGAACCGGTCGGCGGCACGGTGCGTTGCCCCTCCGTCGCCGGAAGTTTGATGGCTGCGGCAACGGGCAGCACATTCGATGCAGACACCAAGGCGTTCAGCATGGGACTCTCCCGTGGTTAGGTCTTACCATAAACTCCTCCGATCGCCATTGGAGCGCCAATTTCTTTCCAACTCCCTAACATCGGGCGGGCCGCACGCCTATTTCGATCCAGAGTTAACACATCCTTAGAAGCGAGATCCGAATGCCTGACCGTCTGATTGCACTGGAAGAAACAGCCGCGCATCACGGTGCGGCCCTCGAAGATCTGTCGGCCATCGTGCATCGGCAGGCGAAACAAATCGATGTCCTCGAACGCAGGGTCGCGCTGTTGATGCGCCGTGCCGCGGAAGCCGAGGCGGCGGCAGGCAGCGCACCAGCGATCACCGAGAGCAAGCCGCCACACTATTAGGTTACACAAAGGCGCGGGCCGGCCGGTCCCTAAAACTCCTCGACATGTGCCACACCCGGAACATGCTTGATGGCACTCATAATCTGCGGCGTTATTGCATACTTCGTTGGCAGGGGGATCTCGACCTCGCCCGGTAAATCCGGGTGCATCAGGATCAGATTGACCGGCCCGGCTTGCGAAGCGGGTGTCCTTGCGGCCTCGGACAATCGGGTGGCCACGGACGACACCGCAACGGGCTCGCGCACAAAAATCCGCAACCCCATCGGATCCGCGCCGGCGACCGCCGCGTCAATTGGTTGAACACCACGGGCAAGCAGTTTCAGCTGATCCCCTTCCAACGTAGCTTCGACCGACAACACCACGTTTGCCCCGGTTTCAAGCGCATCGCGATAGGTTTCCAGCGTGTCGGAAAAAACCGTAACCTCATAGAGCCCCGTTGGATCGCTGAGTTGCACAAAGGCAAAGCGATTGCCGCGCGCCGATTTGCGTTCTTGCCGCCCCGCGACGGACCCTGCGATTTTCGCCGCCTGCGGCCCTGAGCGGGCCTTTTCGGTCAGTTCGGCCAAGGACAGTACGCGCTGACGTTTGAGCGGTCCCTGATAGTCGTCCAATGGGTGGCCCGACAGGTAGAAGCCGACCGCCTGATGCTCCTGCCCCAGCCGTTCAGTGGGAAGCCAGTCCTCAGGCTCGGACAGCCGCGGGCTTGGCAGATCAGCGCCGCCGTCACCGAACATGCTGATCTGACTCGACGCTTTGTCCTCATGCGCGGCAGCCGAATAGGCCACGATCCGATCCACGCTTTCCACCATTTTGCGGCGATTTGTGTCCAACTCGTCCAGCGCCCCGGCCCGCGCAAGCATTTCAAACGGGCGCTTGCCTACGCGCTTCAGATCGACCCGGCGCGCCAGGTCGAACACGTCTCGGAACGGCCCTCCGATGTTGCGGGCTTCAACGATCATTCGCATCGCCTCGGCCCCGACGTTCTTGAGCGCGCCCAATGCGTAGGAAATCTTGCCATCCACCACCGAAAACATGGCTTCCGAGCGATTCACGCAAGGCGGGATTACGTCGATCTTTAGACGGTCTATTTCCTGTTTGTAGACATTCAGCTTGTCGGTCAGGTGGATGTCACAGTTCATCACTGCGGCCATGAACTCCACCGGGTGGTTCGCTTTCAACCAGGCGGTCTGATAGCTGACGACGGCATAGGCGGCCGCGTGCGACTTGTTGAAGCCGTAGTTCGCGAACTTATCCAGAAGGTTCCAGACCTCCAGCGCCTTTTGCTTGTCGACGCCATTGGCGGCCGCACCTTCCAGGAACTTGGGACGCTCGGCATCCATCGCCTCCTGGATTTTCTTGCCCATCGCCCGGCGCAGCATGTCCGCGCCCCCCAGCGAATACCCTGCCATCTTGCGGGCGATTTCCATCACCTGCTCCTGATAGACGATGATACCTTGGGTCTCGTCGAGAATGTCGTCGATCAGCGGGTGGATGCTCTCGCGCGGTTCGCGATCGTTCTTGACGTTGCAGAACTTGGGAATGTTCTCCATCGGGCCGGGACGATAGAGCGCGACCAAGGCAATGATATCCTCGATGCAATCCGGCTTCATCTGCCGCAACGCATCTTTCATCCCACTGCTTTCAACCTGGAACACCGCCACGGTTTCAGCTCGGGCATAGAGTTCGTAGCTGGCAGCATCGTTCAAGGGTATGGCCCCTATGTCGACCTCCTGCCCGCGCGCCTTGAGCAGCCCAAGCGCGTTTTCGATCACCGTCAGGGTCTTGAGCCCAAGGAAGTCGAATTTGACGAGCCCCGCAGCCTCGACCCACTTCATGTTGAACTGGGTGGCGGGCATGTCGGACCTGGGGTCCTGATAGATCGGCACCAGTTGTTCAAGCGGCCGGTCACCGATCACCACACCCGCTGCATGGGTCGAGGCATTGCGGAGAAGTCCCTCGACCTTGCCGGCATAATCCAGCATTCGGGCCACCACTTCCTCTTTGGCGGCTTCCTCGCGCAGGCGCGGCTCATCCGCCAGCGCTTTTTCGATCGAGACCGGCTTGACCCCCTCGACTGGGATCAGCTTTGAAAGGCGGTCGACCTGGCCATAGGGCATCTGCAAGACGCGTCCGACATCGCGGACAGCAGCCTTCGACAGCAACGCACCAAAGGTGATGATCTGCGCCACCCGGTCGCGTCCATACTTTTCCTGAACATAATGGATCACCTCTTCGCGGCGATCCATGCAGAAGTCGATATCAAAATCCGGCATGCTGACCCGCTCGGGGTTCAGGAACCGCTCAAACAGCAACCCGTAACGCAGCGGATCGAGGTCAGTGATCGTAAGCGCATAAGCCACCAGCGAACCCGCCCCGGACCCGCGACCCGGACCAACCGGAATACGGTTTTGCTTGGCCCATTTGATGAAATCCGCGACGATCAGGAAATACCCGGGAAAGCCCATCCCTTCGATGATACCCAGCTCGAATTCCAGCCGTTTTTCATAGTCTTCAACCTCGGCAGCAAGCGGGATAACAGCCAGACGATCCTGAAGTCCCGCGCGGGACTGGCGTTTAAGCTCCTCTACTTCGTCTTCGGCAAATTTTGGCAGAATCGGATCGCGTGTCATGGCGCGGATTGCGCAGCGCTGCGCGATTTCGACGGTGTTTTCAATCGCCTCTGGCAGATCTGCGAACAGCCGTTCCATCTGTTCGGCGCTTTTGAAGTAGTGCTGATCGGTGAGCTTACGGCGCGGGGCAGACTGATCGACATATGCGCCCTCGGCGATGCAGATCAGGGCATCATGGGCCGCGAACATATCCGGTTGGGGGAAATGGACGTCATTTGTCGCGACAAGTGGCAGGTCCATGTCATAGGCGATCCGAACGAACCCAGGTTCGGTTGCCGCCTCTGCCGCTGTCCGGCGTGCGCTGCCGACCGGGTGGCGCTGCAGTTCCACATAGAGCCGATCCCCGTATATGTCCGCCAGCCGTTCGGTCAGGGCGCGCGCCGCAGCGTCTTGCCCGTCCCGCAACAACTGACCGACCGGTCCTTCGGCGCCGCCGGTCAGGCAGATCAGGCCATCCGCATGGGCATCCAAAGCCTCGATCGTTATAGCCGGAAGGGTATCGCCGGGATCAAGATAGTAGCTTGACGAGAGCGTCAGCAGTTTCTGGTATCCGGCCTCGTTCTGCGCCAGAAGGACAAGCGCGCGAGGCTCGGGCGCGCGTTCACCGGGCCGCACTGGCGGCGCATACGCAAGCGGCAACTGAACGCCCAGAATGGGCTGTATCCCGGCCTTCGCCGCGGTCTCTGAAAACTCCAGCGCCGCGAACAGGTTGCCGCTGTCGGTCACCGCGACCGCCGGCATTCCGGCCGAGGCAGCCATCCCGGGAAGTGCCTTGACCTGGATGGCGCCCTCCAGAAGGGAATAGGCGGTATGGACACGCAAATGGATGAATCGGGGGGTGCTCATCAGAGGAAGGCTAAACCAGATCTGGCGTTTGGGCCACGGGCAAAACGCAAACTGTGGATCACTACAGCGAATATTGCGAGGTATAGATCCAGTCGCTAGCCTTCAGGCATGTCACAGGAACCCACCGCACCGATCAGCACTGTTTACTGGCGCCGCATGGACGTGTCCGGACAAGAGGCCTGCCGCATGACGCGGACGCCCGACGGTTGGCGCCTGGATGGGGCAGCGGTTTTTCGCGAGGCAGATAACCTTCAGTGTATGTCCTATCGGATCGACTGCGATGCGGACTGGCTCACCCGGCAGGCGCGCGTATCAGGTTGGGTTGGCGCGCGCGATCTATCCCTGCGCATCGCGCACCAGGATGGTGTGTGGACCGTCAACGGAACCGAGGTGGCAGGTCTGCACACTGCACTCGACATCGACCTTGGCTTTACCCCGTCGACAAATACGCTGGCGATACGGCGCAGCAGGCTCCGGCCCGGCCAGTCGGTCGATGTGACGGCCGCCTGGTTGGATACCGAGACCTGGACCCTGAAACCTCTGGATCAAACATACACCTTCACGGCCCGAAACCGCATTCACTATGCATCGCCCGGGTTCCAAACCGACCTCAAAACAGACTCGAACGGCTGGGTGACCGACTATCCCGGGATCTGGAGCGTTGTGCGATAGCCCTGTTCCGACGGTATGGCGTCCCGGTTTGACCGGCGACTGTTCGGTGCGGGTGCCGGGCGTGTCTTGCCTGGTTACCGGCGGGGCCGGCCCCCTCAGCTGACCGGGAGCCGACACAACCACGCCTGCCGCCGTATCGGGGCCGTGACCAGGTTCGGCCGCCGATAGATTTCTCACTTCGGGAATACCATGGACAAGAAAGGTCGGATCCGCACGGCCCCTCTTGCAATACCGTCGAAATTCCGCTGTTCTGCCAGAAAAAGATAGAAATCTAACGACAGGGAGGTAAGCGACGTGTCCGGACCAGGGTCCGGAGCCGCTTGCCTGTCCAAGGTACCGGGGGCCGCCAGGCATGCGCCAGACCGAGACGGGCCAGATCCGCTTTCTGCTCAACGGCCAGGAGGTTGTCCTGTCCGACCCCAGTCCAGATACGACATTGCTCGACTGGCTGCGCGAAGAGCGCGCCCTGACCGGAACCAAAGAGGGCTGCAACGAAGGCGACTGCGGGGCCTGTACCGTGTCCATATCCACGCTCGACGGCGACCGGGTGACGCATCGCGCCCTGAACGCCTGCATCCTGCTGTTGCCACAGTTGCACGGCAAGGCGGTCCGCACGGTCGAGGGGATTAGCGCGCCGGATGGGGCTCTGCACCCGGTACAGCGCGCAATGATCGACCACCACGGCTCGCAATGCGGGTTCTGCACGCCCGGGTTTGTGATGTCCCTTTACACCGCCCACCGCGAGGGGCGTGCCGATTTTGACGATGTGCTTGCCGGAAACCTGTGCCGATGCACCGGATATGCGCCCATATTGCGGGCCGCTGAAAGCGCCGCGGCCATGCCGTCTCCGGACTGGGCGCCGCAGGACGGCGCAGCGCTGGAACGGCTTGACGGCGGGAACGATATCTTCATCGACGGGGCCTTCTTGCCCGCAAGCCTCGATAGCCTGGCGGACTGGTATGCGGAAAACCCCCAGGCGACTCTGGTCGCAGGCGCCACGGATGTCGGCCTGTGGATCACCAAATCGCTGCGCCATCTTCGGCCGCTGGCGTTTCTCCACAGGCTTCGCGACCACCAGCAGATTGCTACGGATGATACGGGCACGACCATCGGCGGTGGCGTGACCCTCAGCCGCCTGCGCGGCTACATGGCCGGGCGCCATGGGGACTTTGCCGAGTTGATCCGCCGCTACGGCTCGGTCCAGGTGCGCAACGCCGCGACAGTCGGTGGCAATATCGCGAACGGGTCACCGATCGGGGACGCGCCGCCCGCGCTGATCGCCCTGGGGGCCACGCTGACGTTGCGCCGGGGCCGCGCACGCCGCACCCTCCCTCTGGAGGCGTTCTTCCTCGCCTATGGCAAACAGGATCGCAACCCGGGCGAACTGGTTGAAAGCATCCACATTCCCGCACAACCGGATCGGCTGCGCTGTCACAAGCTTTCCAAGCGGTTTGACCAGGACATCTCTGCCGTCTGCGGTTGCTTCAACATAGACGTTACCAATGGCACTGTCACACAGGCGCGTGTCGCCTTTGGCGGAATGGCGGGCGTACCGAAACGCGCCGAGTCGGTCGAAGCCGCACTGATCGATCAACCCTGGACACGTGAGACGATCCACGCCGCCCTCCCCGCGTTCGCGACGGATTTCCAACCGCTCAGCGATATGCGCGCCTCGGCCGACTACCGTCTTAAGGCGGCACAAAACATGCTGCTGCGCACATTCCACGAGGATCAGGGTGTAACGACCAGACTGGTCGGCCGGGGTGCCGCATGAGGATCAAACATCATTTCCGGTCCCGCTATCGCAGCGGCACAGGGCTCTGGCCCGCGCGCAGCGCGGCCGATGGCCACGCGGCTTCCGCATGACGGTACACAAACCCCATCCCCACGACAGCGCACGGCTGCATGTCAGTGGGGCGGCATTGTACACCGACGACGTCCCGCTCCCCGCTGGAGCGTTGCATCTTGCGTTCGGGACATCCCCGGTGGCAGCGGGTAAAATTCTGAACCTCGACGTCTCGCGGGTGCGCGCGGAGCCCGGTGTCCAGGATGTCCTGACCGCAGCCGATTTGTTGCATGCCAATGACGTCTCCCCCTCGCCGGTCCCCGAGCCCTTTCTGGCCGAAGAGACTGTCCACTTCATCGGTCAGCCACTTTTTCTGGTCATGGCCGACAGCCATCTGGAGGCGCGCAAAGCCGCACGCCTGGGCGATATCGAGATCGAAGCCAGCGCACCGGTGCTAAGCATCGAAGACGCTCTTGCCGCCAATACCCAACTTGAACCGCCGCTGACCTTCGAACGCGGCAGCCCCGGTCCCGCGATCTCCGAGGCCGCGCACAAGATCAGTGGCTCGATCGATATCGGTGGGCAGGAACACTTCTACCTCGAAGGTCAGTCGGCCTTCGCCACTCCCGACGACGACGGCGCTGTCACGGTGCACTCCTCGACACAACATCCGACGGAGATTCAGCACAAGGTTGCACAGGCTCTGGGGCTTCCGTTCGCGATGGTCAAATCCCGGGTCCGGAGGATGGGCGGCGGGTTCGGCGGCAAGGAAAGCCAGGGGAACGCGTTGGCCATTGGCTGTGCGCTTGCCGCGCAAAAGCACCGGCGGCCGGCGCGCATGCGCTATGACCGTGACGATGATTTTATCATTACGGGCAAGCGGCATGACTTTCGTATCGACTACACGGTCGGCGTTGAACCCGACGGCAGGATCCTGGGGCTGGCAGTCACACAATATTGCCGGTGCGGCTGGTCCAACGATCTTTCGCTGCCGGTCGCCGACCGGGCCATGTTGCATGCGGACAATGCGTACTTCCTGCCGCATGTGACCATCAAAAGTCATCGTCTGCGCACCAACACGCAGTCGGCAACCGCGTTTCGGGGCTTTGGCGGCCCGCAGGGCATGGTGGGCATCGAACGCGTGATGGACCATATCGCCCACGCGCTCAACCTCGACCCGCTCGACGTGCGGCGCCGTAACCTCTATGGCGCGGCGCCGCGCAATGTGACCCCCTATCATATGGAGGTCACTGACAATATCGCGCCGGAACTGATCCACGCTCTGGCGGCACAGGCAGACTACACCGCACGAAAGGCGCAGATTAACGAATGGAACACCACCAGTCCGGTCCTCAAACGCGGCCTTGCGCTCACCCCGGTCAAATTCGGTATTTCCTTCACCCTTACCCACCTCAACCAGGCCGGGGCTCTGGTCCATGTCTACAGCGACGGCTCGATCCACCTGAACCACGGCGGGACCGAAATGGGCCAGGGCCTGAACACCAAAGTGTCGCAGGTCGCCGCCGAGGTTTTTCAGCGGCCGCTCGACACGGTGCGGATCACGGCGACTGACACCGACAAGGTCCCGAACACCTCCGCAACCGCTGCCTCCTCGGGCACTGATCTCAACGGCATGGCCTGCAAAGCCGCCTGCGAGACGATCCGCGACAGATTGATGGTCTTTGCCGCGGAGCACTGGCAGACCAAGGCATCCCAGATCCGGTTCAGCGCCGATGGCGTGCACATCGAAAGCGAGACCATTCCCTTCACCGAGCTTGTCGCTCTTGCCTACAACAACCGGATTTCCCTGAGCTCGACCGGCTTTTATGCCACACCAAAGATCACCTGGGATCGGATCGCCGGGCGCGGGCGGCCATTTCTGTATTTCGCCTATGGCGCCGCCCTGACCGAGGTGACCATCGACACGCTCACGGGCGAGTCCCGGATCGACAGGGCCGACATACTGCATGACGTCGGCCGGTCGCTGAACCCGGCACTCGACATCGGTCAGATCGAAGGGGCCTATGTCCAGGGTGCCGGATGGCTTACAACCGAAGAGCTGGTCTGGGACGAACACGGCGCGCTTAAAACGCACGCACCCTCGACATATAAAATTCCGGCGACATCGGACCGGCCTAGGGTATTCAATGTGGCGCTCTGGGACGGGCACAACCGCGAAGCCACGATCTACCGCTCCAAAGCCGTGGGGGAGCCACCGCTGATGTTGGGCATCTCCGCCCTGATGGCGCTAAGCGACGCGGTCTCGCAATGTGGCGACGGGACCCTCTATCCTTCACTGGATGCGCCTGCTACGCCGGAACGTATCCTGCGTGCCGTCGACGCTCAGCGAGGTCAGCCATGGTAGCACCGCACCCGATCCGGCCCGGTGGGCCCCCCACGACCTGCGCTTGTGGCCAAGCCGCACACCCTGCCGGGCGGCGGCCCAGAACATGACACTGGTTCGCGACGCCCTGGCCGAGAGTATTGCCGCCGATGGGGCCACGGCACGGGTGGTGATTGTAGCCCACGCCGGATCAACGCCGCGCGAAACCGGCACCGACATGCTGGTGACCGCCCGCGGCATCCAGGGTACGATCGGCGGCGGCGCCCTTGAGCATCAGGCTATCGCCCGGGCACAAGCGCTCTTGCACACGGGCAAAACGCGTCGCCTTGACCGTCAGCCCCTGGGCCCCGCGCTTGCGCAATGTTGCGGCGGCAGTGTCACGTTGCTGACCGAAGTCTTCACCGCCCAGGGGCTTGAGCAGATCCCCGGCAGAGGTGTTTTTGCCCGCCCTGTCGACGACAAGGCAGCAGAGACCGCCCCGCTTAAGGTGCAACGTGCCGAACGGGACGCTCGGTCGGGCCAGCCTGCCGTACATGTATATTCCAAAGGCTGGTTTGCGGAGCCCGTCGAGGCTGCACTGACGCCGCTCTGGATCTATGGCGCGGGTCACGTGGGACGCGCCCTTGTCAGCACGCTTGAAGGGCTGCCTTTTGACGTAACCTGGGTGGACGATGCGCGCCCGCGTTTTCCGGACCACCCGCCCGATCACGTGACCATGCTGGTGGCCGCCGACCCTGCGGCCGCGGCCGCACTTGCGCCGCCACAGGCACAGCACCTGGTGCTTACGTACTCCCACGCCCTCGACCTGGCGCTATGCCACCAGATCCTCGGCCAGGTGCACGGCCGTCTGGGTCTGATCGGTTCGGCCACGAAGCGCGCGCGTTTCATTAAAAGATTGATCGCATTGGGCCATAGTCCGGTATCGGTCGGGCAGATGATTTGCCCGATTGGGGATCCGACACTTGGCAAACACCCCCGTGCGATTGCGGTCAGCATCGTCCATGCGCTCCTGTCCGCCCCTGCCGTCGCCCACCCGGTGGGACAAACCGCATGAGCGTTCTTCTGTCCCTTCGCGGTTTGACCAAATCCTACCCGGGTGTTCTGGCCAACTCCGATATTGATGTCGAGGTCGCCACAGGGGAGATCCACGCCATTCTGGGCGAGAACGGCGCAGGCAAATCCACGTTGGTCAAAACCATCTATGGCCTGATCACTCCGGATAGCGGGGACATGTACATCAACGGCACCGCGTTCGAGCCACGCGGACCGCAAGAGGCGCGCGCTGCCGGTGTCTCGATGGTGTTTCAGCATTTTTCGCTCTTCGAGGCGCTGACCGTGGCCGAGAACATTTCTCTCGGCATGGAGACCCCGCCCAACCGCCTCGACCTCAACCGCCAGATCCGCGATATCGCCAACACGTATGGTCTCAGCGTCGATCCGGATCGCCTGGTGGGCGACCTCTCGGTGGGTGAACGTCAGCGGGTCGAGATCACCCGCTGTCTGCTGCAGAACCCGCGCATTCTGATCATGGACGAACCCACATCGGTGCTCACCCCGCAGGAGGTTGCCGTTCTTTTCACGACCCTGCGCAAGCTTTCCGAGCAGGGCGTGGCGATCCTCTACATTTCGCACAAGCTCGAAGAGATCCGCGCGCTATGCCACCGCGCGACGATCCTGCGGTCCGGGCGGGTGGTCGGCGAATGCAGGCCGTCGGAAAAAACCGCGCGGCAACTTGGCGAAATGATGATCGGGCTTGAACTTGTTCGCCCCTTGCCACGGCTCTTCACGCCCGGTGATCCGTTGCTCACGCTACGGGACCTGACCGTTCCACCGCAGACACCCTTTGGCACCACGCTCCAGAACATCGATCTGAGCGTGCGCGCGGGCGAGGTGCTGGGGATCGCGGGTGTCGCCGGCAACGGGCAGGACGAGTTGATCCAGGTTCTGACGGGCGAGCGGCGCGTGGCCCGCGCGTCCGTGGTGCTGGGCAGTCAGCAGATCGGTCACCTCGGGCCCACCCAACGGCGTATCAAGGGCCTCCTCACCGCGCCGGAAGAGCGCCTGGGCCACGCCGCGGCAGGAACGATGAGCCTGGCGGAGAATGCGTTCCTGACCGGGCGTAAACGCCAGCGGCTTGACTACCGCGGCTTTGTCCGACGCGCGACCACAACCAACTTCGCGCGCGCCATCATCAATCGCTTTGATGTTCGGACGCCCGGGCCCAACGCCCAGGCGCGCAGTCTGTCAGGGGGAAACCTGCAAAAATTTGTCATCGGTCGCGAGATTCTGCAACGCCCCAAGGTCCTGGTGGTCAACCAGCCTACCTGGGGTGTCGATGCCCACGCCGCGGCGACCATTCGAACCGCCTTGCGGGACCTTGCCGCCGACGGCACCGGGGTCCTGATCATCAGCCAGGATCTGGATGAGCTGATGGAAATTTCCGACACATTCTCCGTGCTCGAAAGCGGGCGGCTCACGGTTGCCCAGCGTACCGGGTCCCTGTCCATAGACGAGATCGGGCTCATGATGGGCGGCAGCAACATGAGGCAGGCTGATGTCGCACTCTGAGCACAGGATCGCAGGCGCAGGACTCTGGCCCGCGCGCAGCGCGGCAGGAGAGCCCGGGTGCTGACCCTCGAGCCGCGCCAGCAGAACACCCGCCTGCTCCAGGCACTTGCCCCGGTTCTCGCGGTCATCATAACCATGAGTGTCGGCGGGTTGCTGTTTGCTGGCCTGGGAAAGAATCCGGTCGAGGCGATCCGCATCATATTCCTCGATCCCCTGCTTGACCCGTTCTCGCGCTCGGAGTTGCTGGTCAAAGCCGCGCCGCTTGCCCTGATAGCGGTTGGTCTCTCGTTCGGGTTTCGGGCGGGCATCTGGAACATCGGAGCCGAAGGCCAGTTCGTTATCGGCGCGCTGGCCGGCGGCGCTGTGGCACTGGCCTTCTACAATGTGTCGGGCCTCTGGCTGTTGCCTTTGATGGCGCTGGCGGGGGCCATCGGCGGCTTTGCCTGGGCGATGATACCGGCGTTGCTGAAAATCCGGTTCAACGCCAATGAAATCCTTGTTTCGCTGATGCTGGTCTATGTGGCCGAACTGCTGCTTTCGGCGCTCGTCTCGGGGCCGCTCAGGGATCCCGACGGTTTCAATTTTCCCGAAAGCAGACAGTTCCATGACAGTGCGACGCTTCCGATCATTATGGCCGGAACCCGGGCGCATATCGGCGTTCTGGTCGCGCTCGGCATCTGTGTCGGGGGCTACGTCGTCTTGCATCGCCATGTCTTTGGCTACCACGTCAAGTTGATGGGGGCAGCCCCGCGCGCCGCGACCTTCGGCGGTGTCAGCACCGCCCGGCTGACTGCGGTCTGCCTCGGGGTGTCCGGCGCCCTGGCCGGACTGGCCGGATTGTTCGAGGCCGCGGGTCCTGTGGGCCAGCTTGTTCCGGGGCTACCGGTCGGCTACGGGTTCACCGCCATCATCGTTGCCTTCCTCGGGCGGCTAGACCCCATGGGCATTCTGCTTGCCAGTATCGTTGTGGCCCTGACTTACATCGGCGGGGAAACCGCACAGTTCACATTGCAGATCCCGGCCGCGGCAATATCGATGTTTCAGGGGATGCTGCTGTTTTTCCTGCTCGCCGTTGATGTTCTGACGCGGTACCGCCTGCGCCGGGTCCGGAGGGCAGCATGACTCAGATAACCCCCGACCACATGGAAGCAATGTCCCCTTCAAGCGCAGACAAACCGGTACGCAAGCCCAACGAGTCCTCCCAGTTGCCACAGGTCACTGTAACAATGGCAGCGGTCGCAGCGCTCGCGGTCTTTGCGCTGTGGGGCGGGCTGAACCCGGTGCTCCTCACAGTCTCGATCCTGATGGCCGCTATGCCGCTGCTGCTGGCCGCGCTGGGCGAGATGATTGTTGAAAAATCGGGCGTCCTTAATCTGGGTGTCGAAGGGATGATGATCATCGGCGCGATCGCTGGCTTTGCGCTGGCGGTCGAAACCGGGTCGCCATTGGTCGGGCTGGTCGGGGCCGCGGTGGCCGGGGCCGCGCTGTCCTGCGTGTTCGGGTTCTTGACCCAGGTCCTATTGGCAAACCAGGTCGCAACGGGACTGGCCCTGACGCTGTTTGGGCTTGGCCTATCCGCGCTGATCGGTCAGCCTTACGCGGGGATCAAGCCGCCCGATTTTCCGAGCCTGAACATTCCCGTCCTCTCGGATCTGCCCGTGTTAGGGGCTGTGCTGTTCAGCCACTCGCTGCTTATGTACGTGACAATTGCATTGCTTGTTGCCTGCTGGTGGTTTCTCTTTCGGACGCACCGCGGTCTTATCCTGCGGTCAGTGGGTGAAAACCACGACGCGGCGCATGCGTTGGGTTACAACGTCATCGGCATCCGGCTGTGGGCTATCGCGTTTGGTGGCGCCTGTGCCGGGCTTGGCGGGGCCGCCCTGTCGCTGGTGCGCGTGCCCCAATGGACGGAAGGTATGACGGCGGGCGCGGGCTGGATCGCACTTGCCACCGTGGTCTTTGGCGCCTGGCGACCCGGCCGGGTCGCTTTGGGGGCTGTGCTGTTTGGCGGCGTTACAGTCCTTCAGCTGAACCTGCAGGCTGCCGAGGAGCTGACACCGCTATGGCTTCTGGTGCTGGGTTTGCTCCTCTTCGCCGTCAACTCAACCACCAAAGCGCTCAGCCAGAGCGCACCGGGGCATCTGCGCGCGGTCGTTCCGCTGTGGATCAGCACAATCGCCATGGGTGCTGTAGCCAGGGCTTATCCCATAGAGATTCAGACTCAGTATCTGTCCATGACCCCATACCTGTGCACGATTGTCGTCTTGTCGGTGATGTCCGCCGATAGCCTTAGGACGAATATGAACGCGCCCGCCGCCCTGGGGCGCGTGTTCCACCGGACCGGATGACCCATGCCCGACCGGCACAACCTCTACACCATTCTGGATGGAACCCACGCGCGATGGGGCCGCCCCTATGCGTTGTTCACCAACACTGTCATTGTGGTTGCGGTCGCCGTGTATGCGTTCTCGACCATGCCCGGTTTGAGCCAGAGCGCGATTTTGACGCTGCAGCTTCTGGAGGTGGCGGTCATAGCCGTCTTCGCGGGCGACTACTTCCTTCGGCTGGCTTGTTCACCCAAACCGCTGGCCTATGCCACGAGTTTTTGGGGCATTGTGGATCTGATCGCATTTCTACCCGCGCTGGTACTTGCGGGGTCAGACCTGACCTCCGCCAGAATCCTGCGATTGATCCAGCTGGCGCGTGTCCTGAAGCTGATGCGCCTTGCCAATGCCCTGGACCAGATGCTCGAAGCGCTGGGGGAAATCCGCGACCAGTTGCTGATCTTCCTGATCCTGACGCTGATCGTGCTGTTCCTCTCGGCGGTGGGCATCTATCAGTTCGAACACCGTGCGCAGCCGGATGTGTTCGTATCGGTCCCGCACGCGCTCTGGTGGTCGGTCGCCACCCTGTCGACCGTAGGCTACGGCGACATCTACCCGATTACGGCGGGTGGCAAAATATTCACCGCCATCATTCTGCTCGTGGGTCTGGCAGTTATTGCGGTACCCACCGGGCTGATCTCGGCCGCACTTGTTTCGAAATCCAAAACCGAAGGTAAGGAGACCAACCATGATTGATCGCAGAACTCTGCTGGCCGCCACGGCCGTGACCCTGGGTCTGGCAGGCCCGATCCTGGCCGATGGCCATGAGCCGGTGAAAGTCGGCTTTATTTATGTCGGCCCGGTCGGGGACTTTGGCTGGTCCTATGAACATGACCAGGGCCGTCTGGCGGTGGTCGAGCACTTTGGCGACAAGGTTGAAACCACCTTCCTGGAAAGCGTATCCGAAGGTCCCGATGCTGAGCGCGCGATCCGTCAGATGGCACAGTCCGGCCATGACCTGATCTTCACCACATCCTTCGGCTACATGAACCCAACCATCAAAGTGGCCGAGCAGTTCCCGGACGTTAAGTTCGAACACGCCACAGGGTACCAGCGGGCCGACAACGTTTCGACCTATTCGGGACGGTTCTATGAGGGCCGTACCGTTCTGGGCCATATCGCCGGCAAAATGACCGAGAGCAACGTGATCGGCTATATCGCCTCCTTCCCTATCCCCGAGGTGGTCCGCGGCATCAACTCGGCCTATCTGGCGGCAAGCAAGGTCAACCCGGACGTGGACTTCAAGATCGTCTGGGTAAACACGTGGTTCGATCCGGCCAAGGAGGCGGATGCGGCGAACGCCCTGATCGAACAGGGTGCGGATGTGATCATGCAGCACACCGACAGCCCGGCTGCGATGACAATTGCGGAACAGAAGGGCATTTACGCCTTTGGTCAGGCATCGGACATGAAGCAGTTCGGCCCCAACGCGCGACTGTCCTCGATCATCGACAACTGGGCTCCGTACTATATCGAGCGTGTCCAGGCGGTCATGGATGGCAGTTGGGAAAGCACCGATACCTGGGACGGGATCGCGCCGGGCATGACCAAGATCGGCGAATTTTCTGACAAGATACCTGAGGATGTACGGGCCGAAGCACAGGCGCTGGCTGACGCGATCGCGGCCGGTACGCTGCACTCCTTCACGGGACCGGTCAACAAGCAGGACGGCAGCGCCTGGTTGGCGGAGGGTGAAACGGCCGACGACGGCACGCTGCTGGGGATGAACTTCTACGTCGAAGGGATATCTGGCGAGCTGCCGAACTAACCTCTCCTGGATGGCCCCCTACCCATCCTCTTTCCCGGCCAGCGCGCTGTGCTCTGGTCGGGGACGCTCGTTGGGTACGCGTCGGAGCAGCGGCCATTAGGCCTTGGCAAGCGATTTAGCTTGTGCCACCCAGTTCTGGCGCTTGATGGCACCCGGTAAACCGCCGAGTTCGGCGTCCATTTTCCGTACTGTTGCGGCATTCCAGCCCGCGATCTGCGCGTAGCTTGTGATCCCCTTTTCCGCCAGTTTCGCGGCCATCTTGGGTCCGATGCCCTTTATTGCAGTCAAGTCCTGGACCGCAACAGTGGCGGGTTTAGACTTGGCCGCGGCTTTGGGTTTGGCGGGTGCGTTTGATCTGGTCTTCGGTTTTTGGCTGTCCGTCGTTTTGGCTTTGGGCGGTTGCGACTGCGGCGCGGGTTTCGGCTTCCGCTTTGGCGCGGGTTCGCCCATATCAACCACCACCGGCCGCCCGACCGGTTTAGCAGCGGGCCTTGGCGTTCCGCCAACCCGTGTCACCGGGCCGGACAAACCCTCGGTAAAGCGCCAGGGCACCCCGAACACCGGCGCCATCGGACTGAACGAGGTCCAGTATTCGAACATCGTCTCATCCGGCTTGGGAAGCCACATGGACATGTCAACTTTGTTCCGGAACACCATTTCGTGCCTCTGATAATTCGGGTTGTCCAAGGATGCCCCGATCCCCGACCCGGTTCAAGCGCCGCTCTGCTTCAGCTCATGCCACAGCGGGACGCCGCGCGCCGCGCAAAAGGAGTGCCAGAGCGATAGCGGCCAAAACACCCGCCGCCAGAAACGGTGCGCCAGGCAGGTATACGGGCGCACCTGCCCCAGTGAAGACACGAAACACCGCGGTCATCAGCAAGGGGCTAAAGATCACGCCCATCCCGTTGACCGCAGCCAGCACGCCTTGCAGCTCTCCCTGCTCGTTGTCGGGAAGGCGATCCGCCATCATGCCCTGCAACGCCGGACCCACGACAACACCCAGGGCCGTCACCGGCATGAGGATAAAGACATGCAACCCATCCTGGACAAACGAGAGGATCAGAACCGCAAGAATATGCATCGATAACCCAAATATTGCCGTCGGCATTTCACCAATTCTGGCCAATAGTATCCGGATCAACCACCCCTGGACGATAGCCGAACTGAGCCCAAAGGCCGCAAGACTAAGGCCGACCATCCCGCTGGACCAACCGAAACGCTCAATCGTGAAGTAGCTCCAGATCGCCGGATAGACGAAATTAGAAAAGGTGTAGAGGAAATTCACGATGAGCAGCGGGCCGACGACAGGCAGCTTGCCGGCCCGTGCCAGGGCCGCAAAGGGGTTCGCGCGCGACCACTCGAATGCGCGGCGGTTGGCGGGCTTGAGCGTTTCAGGCAGCGCGAAATATCCGAACCCGGCGTTGGCAAGTGCCAGGGCCCCTGCCGCCAAAAAGGGGGCACGTGGACCCAATTCACCCAGCAGCCCGCCAATCGCCGGACCGAGAATGAACCCGATCCCGAAAGCCGCACCGATCAGACCAAAGTTGGCCGAACGTTGCCCCTTGTCCGAGATATCCGCCAGATACGCCGCCGCAGCCGCATGGGTGGCGCCGGTGATGCCTGCCAGAACCCGCGCCACGAACAACAGCAGCAGTGTCGGGGCCAGCGCCATCAACAGGTTGCTGATACCCATGAAGGTCAACGACAGAATCAGGACCGGCCGCCGACCGAACCGGTCAGATAGCCCCCCGAGCAAGGGACCGCATAAAAATTGCATTGCGGCAAAGGTAAACGCCAGGAACCCACCCCAAAGCGCCGCGTCCGGGATGCCCTGACCGCGTAGGTCGCGGATCAGTTCGGGTGTCACCGGCAGGATAAGCCCGATGCCCATGGCATCCAACGCGACCGTAAGAATTATGAAAACAAATGGCGCACGCGATTGCATGGCCCGACCGTATACGCCAGCGTTGCAACGACACAACTCTGAAGAGGCGGCAATGACAGCGGACCTGAGCAAAAAGCTGGACAAGACAATTTCGTCCTTGGCCTTTGGTGTGATGCAGTTCGGCGGCAAGGCGGACGCCCCCGCCTCGCGGCGGATGTACGATATGGCGCGCGATGCAGGGATCACACTATTTGATGCGGCCTTTGTCTATACCGACGGCGGGGCCGAAACCTTGCTGGGTGAGTTTGCGGCCGGCGAGCGTGACGACGTCGTTCTCATATCGAAATGCGGCTACAAGCCCGGCATGCGTCGGGCGGAACTTGAAACGCAGGTACGCACCAGCCTTAGGCGGCTGCGGGTCGATCATGCGGACATTCTCTACCTGCATCGCTACCCGGGCGACGATCTGTTGCGCGATTCCCTGGAATGCATGCGGGACTTGCATGCGGCGGGTGCGTTTACGCTGTTGGGCGTATCCAATTTCGCGGCTTGGCAGGTGATGAAGGCCCAGGCTCTGGCGGCGGAGATCGGTGCGCCACGGATCGATATCCTGCAGCCGATGTACAATCTGGTCAAACGACAGGCCGAGGTCGAAATGCTGCCCATGGCCCTGACAGAGGGATTTGCCGTGCACAGCTACTCCCCGCTGGGCGGCGGGTTGCTGACCGGCAAATACGCGACCGGCGGCACCGGGCGATTGTCCGAGGATCAACGCTATGCAGACCGCTACCAGCCGGGCTGGATGCACGCGACCGCCGGAAAACTGGTCGCACTCGCGCGCGAAACGGGACTTCAGCCCGAAGCCCTGGCGGTCGCCTGGGCCGCGGCACACCCGGGCGTGAGCGCCCCGATCATAAGCGCCAGTCGACCGGAGCAGATGGCCGCGCCCCTGGCGGCTGCCGCGGTGGAGATGACGACGGAGCTATACGACCGCATCGCCGCCCTGTCGCCGACACCCGCGCCGGCCACGGACCGGCTTGAGGAAGCCTGACGTCGCGGTGGCGCGCCACCTGCGACACAGCAGGTCGCATATGCCCTAGAACGGCCCCTGCTTCTACCGGATGGATGCGGCATTCTGACTGCCGAGGACTGAAGATGAAAGCTGCCGTATGTCGGACCTTCGGGGCACCGCTCAGCGTTGAGGACCTGACCCTTGCCCCACCGGGGCCGGGTCAGGTGGAAGTCCGCATGGCGGCCTGCGCGATCTGCCATTCAGACATCGCTTTCGCCGACGGCGCATGGGGCGGGCCACTGCCCGTTGTCCTTGGGCATGAAGCGGCGGGTTACGTCACTGCGCTTGGTCCAGGCGTCAGCGGTTTCTCGGTCGGCGCGCCGGTCCTGGTAACCCTCATACGTTATTGCGGTACGTGCAGCGCATGCGCCGCGGACGCACCAACGAGCTGCGCCCATGCCTGGGATGTCACACCCTCGCCGCTCAGCGCCCCGGAGGGGGATCAGGTATTTCAGGGCATGTCCACAGGCGCATTTGCCGAGGCGGTGGTGGTCGACCAAAGTCAGGTGGTGCCCCTGCCGGTGAAAATGGATATGGCGGTGGCCGCGCTGTTATCTTGTGGCGTCCTGACGGGGGTTGGCGCGGTCACCAACACGGCCGGGCTGCGCCCGGGCCAGAGTTGTGCCGTGATCGGTGCGGGCGGTGTGGGATTGAACGCCATACAAGGCGCCGCAATTGCGGGCGCCGATCAGATCGTGGCCATCGATATCTCGGAGGATCGGCTGGACACCGCACGGCACTTCGGCGCCACGCACTGCCTGCGGGGCGATGATCCGGACCATCCGTCCACTTTGCGCAGCATGACCGCTGGCAGAGGTGTGGACTATGTGTTTGTCGCTGTCGGCGCCGCCACGGTATTTGGCGCGGCACCCGCGCTTCTGGCGCCTGGCGGGGCGATGGTCATGGTCGGGATGCCACCCTCGGGAAGCCAAGTCAGCTATGAACCAACCACGCTGGCTGCCCTCAACCAGCGGCTGTTGGGCTCGCGGATGGGTCAAGCGGTTCCGACGCGCGATATCCCCTGGCTGCTGGACCGATACACTGCCGGGGACCTTCTGCTCGACCCGTTGGTCACGGGGCGGTATCCGCTTTCGGGGATCAACGACGCCATCGCGGAGACGCGCGCCGGACGGTCGCTGCGCAACGTGATCGTTTTCGACCCCCCATCTTGACAGAACCACACCGCCAACCAAGGCTTCGGGCATGAAACTCACGGACGTCGACGTCATCGTCACAGGCAACCCGCCACCCGGATTTGGCGGGCGGTACTTCATATTTGTTAAGGTGAGGACCGACACCGGTCTGATCGGCTGGGGCGAGTGCTATGCCGCGACAGTCGGTCCCGAGACAATGCGCAGCGTTATCACCGATGTCTTTGAACGCCATATGGCAGGGGAAAACCCTGAGAACATCGAACTGATGTTCCGGCGCGCCTATTCCTCGGGCTTCACGCAACGGCCGGACCCTACTGTGATCGGGGCTTTTTCAGGACTTGAGATCGCCTGCTGGGATATTCTGGGCAAGGACCGGGACCGTCCGATCCATGCGTTGATCGGCGGCTGCGTGCAGGATCGCTTGCGTGCTTATACTTACCTCTATCCTGACGAGACGGAGGATGCCGCGGCGTTCTATGGCTCCGCCGACCGGGCCGCGGAGGTGGCGGTGGACCGGGTGGCCGAGGGGTTCACGGCGGTGAAATTCGATCCGGCCGGACCCTATACCATCATGGGCGGGCATCAGCCTACTCCTGAGGATCTGGAACGGGCCAGATTGTTTTGCACCCGGATCCGCGCAGCCGTTGGCGCGCGCGCGGATCTTTTGTTCGGCACCCATGGTCAGTTCACGGCGGCAGGGGCGATCCGCATGGCGCGGGCGATCGCACCCGCCGATCCACTGTGGTTCGAAGAACCCGTGCCGCCCGATGACCCGGTGGCGATGGCGCAGGTCGCGGCCGCAAGCCCGGTCCCGATCGCGACCGGCGAGCGCCTGTGTACCATCACAGAATTCCTGCCATTGTTGGAAAGACGCGCGGCCGGGGTTTTGCAGCCGGCGCTGGGCCGTCTTGGGGGCATCTGGGAGGGGCGGAAGCTCGCGATCCTGGCGCAGACCATGGGCGCGCAGATTGCGCCACACCTCTATGCCGGGCCGATCGAATGGGCCGCCAACCTGCAACTCGGGGCCGCCTTGCCGAACTTTCTGATTGCCGAGAGTATCGGGACCGGCACGGGAATGCATGAACAGCTTCTGACCCATCCAATCCAGTTCGAACGGGGATATCTGCTGGTTCCGACCGGAGCTGGTCTGGGCGTTGAGTTGAACGAAACCGTCGCCCGCGCTCACCCTTACAATGGCGACCGGCTGCATCTGGAAATGCACCCGGACCCTCATACCCCTGCGACGCCACCTTTTGCTGGCGGATAACCGATCCAATTGCGGCGCGTTCCGCGCCACGACATTGTGCGCCACGGCGCGGGGTACCGTGACCGTGCCGCAAAGCAAAGCAAAGGTCCCAAAGGCCCGGATGAATAGAGGCTTGGGCTGGAACGCCCCCGCGGGCCGCTGATGCAGGTGGAAAGCGGAATTGCCACCCCGGGGGACATTGGATACTGTTCCGCCAGACCAATGCCCGGAGCCCAAGAAATGCGTTTGCTTGTCCTTATCCTTATTCTCTTCAGCCTCGCCGCCTGTGAAACGGTGAAAGGCGTCGGCCGAGATGTCACCAATGCTGGCCAAGCGATAGACAACGCGATCTGACCGGTTCTCTTGCCGGACGCGGCACGCGGTGGTATTCTGCCGGTGCCGAGTCAGGAGGCAACCGGTCCGCGGAAAGCGTTGTACGCACCTGATGATAACGTCTGAAACCTTCGGTTTTTTCACATGCCCTGTCTAAGCGGACGCCCGGGCCTGATGGGAAAGAACCGCTATGACACTGAACATCACGCATCTGCGCGCGCAGGCCAAAGCCCTAAAAAGGGCGCTTGCAAACGGCGACGCCGACGCACTTGAGCGTTGCGGCGCTGTCCTGGGGGACAAATCGCCGGTCCGCTACGCCGACATCCTGCATGTCATCGCCCGCGAGGCCGGTCATCCGAGTTGGCCCAAGCTGAAGCTCGCCCTTGAAACGGACGCGATGACAGCCGCCGAACGGGCCGAACGGCTGGGTCAGGCACTGTACAATGGCTGGACGTGGCAGGTGGAGCGGCTGCTTGGACGAGACCCTACGCTGCCGACGCAAAACCTCGGGCTGCGCGTGGCGACCTATGACCGGAAGGGCGTTGAGGACGCGTTGGCCACCCCTGGATCCGCCACCCGGAACGTGGGTAAACACCCGCCATTCATTCATCTGGCCTTCTCCCACTATATCCATATGGCGCCGGAACGTGAGGCGGATATGCTTGCCATCGCCGACATGCTGCTGGCCAAGGGTGTGGACATCAATGCTGGAGTTCCGCCAGAACCCGGCTCGGATCATGTCCTGTCGCCACTTTACGGAGCGATTGGGCACGCTGGCAACTTGCGATTGGCACAATGGATGCTGGAGAACGGCGCCGATCCCAATGACAATGAGTCGCTCTATCACGCGACCGAATTGGGGCACAGCGGCGGGCTGCGCCTACTGCTTGAGCATGGGGCGAATGTTGCTGATACAAATGCGCTGGCCCGCGCGATGGACTTCGACAATCTGGACATGGTGACACTTTTGCTGGAGCAAGGTGCGGATCCGGACGAGGCGGTTGCGCCGCATCCCTCTGGCCAGCCCTTGATGGGCACACCCGGCCTGCATCATGCCGCACGGCGCTGGTGCAGCGCACCGATCGCCGAGGCGCTGTTGGCCCATGGCGCAGACCCCATGCGTGTCTGGAACGGGATGACACCCTACGCCATTGCGCGCATCTTTGGCAGCGTCGAGGTCGCGAGTGTTCTGCGCTCGCATGGCCATGAGACACCGCTGTCCGAAACCGAAGCCCTGTTGGCCGACTGTGCCACTGGGCGGATGCCACGGCGGCGACTGGACCCAAAGATGCTGAACCAGGAGACGGCGCTACTGGCCACGCGTGTTGCCGCATGCCCCGAGCGGCTGGACCACCTGCGCGCGCTTGTCCTGGCGGGTCTGGACCCGGACAACCCGGAGGAAATGGGCGTATCGCCGCTTCAGGTTGCGGGGTGGGAAGGGTTGCCGAAACAGGTTGAGTACCTGTTGACGCTGGCCCCGGACCTGAACCACGTCAACGACTTTGGCGGCGACACCCTGGCCACGGTGATCCACGGCGCGTCGTTTTCTCCGGAACGCCACACGCGTGACCATCTGGCCTGTGCCCAGCTGCTTCTCAACGCGGGCGCGGTTCTGCGCCGGTCACACATCCGCGGCGCGGGAACCGAAGACATGACGAACCTTCTGGAAACCTGGGCCGAGGACCATCCGGACGCCGCGATTACATGAAGCGGTCGCGAAAATGGGGCCGCAATCGCAGGACCGTGACTTGCGCTTGGCCCCGGAAAACCGCAGTACGTCGGGGGAAATCTTCAGAGAAGGACCCCCCATATGCTGACACCACGCCAGAAGACACCGGATCTTCAACTTCCGACCCTGGACCATGGTTCGTTTGACTTGGCTTCGGACGGAAGCGAACGCGGCACCGTGATCTGTTTTTACCGCGGACTGCACTGCCCGATCTGCGCCAACTATCTGACGGAAATGGAGAAACGGGTTGATGACTTTGCCGAACGTGGTGTCAAAACCATCGCGATCAGTTCGGACGGGGAAGAACGCGCCCGGGCCATGGCCGACAAAATCTCGGCAAGCAAGCTGCGTTTCGCGTATAACCTGAGCTTGAGCGCAGCGCGCGACTGGGGCCTCTACATCTCGACGAGCCGCGGCAAAACCTCGATCGGGATTGAGGAACCGGCACTGTTTTCAGAACCCGGACTGTTCATGGTTACGCCCGAACAGACGCTCTACTACGGATCGGTACAGACTATGCCCTTCGTACGGCCCCACTTTTCGGAGTTGGTGGGCGCGCTGGATTTCGCGATCCAGAACAACTACCCCGCCCGCGGAGAATACACCGGAGCGGTCTGAAACCAAGGTTCGCGACCGCGACAGGGTCTCGCACCCTGTCGCGGCATCAATAGTTGCGGCCGAGACCCGGTCCTACTTGGTGCCGAACATCCGATCCCCTGCATCGCCCAGACCCGGCAGGATGTAGCCTTTTTCGTTCAGGCGGTTGTCCAAAGCAGCTGTAACGATACGCACGTCGGGATGCGCAGATTTCATGCGGGCCACACCTTCGGGTGCCGCAAGCAGGCACAGAAACCGGATGTCGGTCGCCCCGGCCCCCTTGAGTAAATCCACTGCCGCGGCGGAGGAATTTCCGGTTGCCAACATGGGGTCGACGGCGATTACCGGGCGATCCTCCAAATCCTTGGGCACTTTGAAATAATACTGAACGGGCTTGAGCGTTTCCTCATCACGATAGAGCCCGACAAAGCCGACCCGAGCCGAGGGGATCAGTTCCAAGACACCGTCCAAAAGCCCGTTTCCGGCCCGCAGGATCGAGATCAGCGCGAGTTTCTTCCCTTTCAGCACCGGTGCGTCCATCTCCTCCAGCGGCGTATCGATGGCACGTTTGGTAACCGGCAGGTCTCGGGTGACTTCGTAGGCCAGAAGCAGACTGATCTCGCGCAGCAATTGCCGGAACGAGGCTGTCGACGTGTCCCTTGCACGCATAAGCGTCAGCTTGTGTTGCACAAGCGGGTGCTCAACGATGGTAAGATGCGCGTCGGTCATGGGGCGGTTCCTGTAAGTAGTGCACGCATCCTGGTGCGGGTCTGGGTGTCGCAAAATGCCGCGTCCAACGCCGTCTGATTGAGCGCGTGGAAATCGTCCGTACCCCATCCGAATGTGTCGGCAAGCGTCCGATACTCCCGGCGCATATCGGTTTCAAAATAGGGCGGATCGTCGGTTGAAACGGTGACGGGAACCCCTGCTGCCCGCAGGCGCTCGATCGGGTGCTCCGCCCAGGACGGAAACACGGACAGTGCCACATTCGATCCCGGATTGACTTCCAGCACAATCCCCTCGTCCGCCAGCCGGGCGACCAGATCCGGATCCTCGATTGCCCGGACACCATGGCCGATCCGGGTTGGCCGAAGGTGGTCGAGAGTTTCGATAACGCTATCGGGACCGCATATTTCGCCCGCGTGGCTGGTGATCCCAAAGCCTGCTTCCCGCGCGATATCAAATGCGCGGGCGAAATCGGCCGCGCGCAGGTAACGTTCCTCTCCGCCCATCCCGAACCCGGTGACCATGGGACCGATCGTATCCGCTGCCAGCCGGGCCGCGTTCTCGGCCGTATCCGGCCCCAGATTGCGAATGCAAGTCGGGATGAAACGTGCCTCAATCCCATGCGCGCTGCGGGCCGCCTCGGCCCCTTGCAGAATGGCCGCCAAATACTCCTGCCAGGCAATCGGATCACCGCCCCCGCAGATATCGGGGGAGACAAAGATCTCGGTATAGATCACGCCATCGGCCGCGGATTTGGCAAGGACCGCTTCGGTCAGACGGCCAAACGCCCCGGGGTCGGTCAACACCTTGCAGGCCTTCATGTAGGTGTCGAGGAACTCCGCGAAGTCGCCCCAGGCGAAACCACCGTCCGCAGTGAAGACGCCAGACAGATCGATGCCCTTTTCGGCACCGAGATCGCGGATAAGCCCCGGCGGTGCCGCACCTTCGAGGTGCAGGTGAAGCTCGACCTTCGGAAGATCCTCGACCCCGTTCATATCAGCGCCCGCCCATGCGAACCGGGGGCAAGGCCCAGATGGGCCGCCAGGGTTTCGCCCACGTCCGCAAAGGCGCAAAGCCCGAGGGGCCCCGGTTCTACCGCGCCGGTCAAAAGAACCGGGACTCTCTCGCGCGTGTGATCGGACCCGCTCCAGGTTGGATCGTTTCCATGGTCCGCCGTGAGACACAGAAGATCGTCGGGGCGCAGGCGACTGGTGACCTCGGGCAGCCGCCTGTCGAACACTTCAAGCGCCCTGGCGTACCCCGACACGTCGCGTCGGTGCCCATAGAGACTGTCGAATTCTACATAGTTGGCAAAGATCAGGGCACCGTCCGGGGCGCTGTCCAAAGCCAGCCGTGTCTGATCGATCAGAGCCATATCGTCCTGCCCCTTCAGGATTTTACTCACCCCCTGCCCGGCGAAGATATCGCTTATCTTGCCGATCGCCCAGGTCTGCCCGCCCGCGGCAACGACCCGATCCAGCACCGTCGGTTCCGGTGGCGGGATAGCAAAATCGCGCCGGTGCGCCGTGCGGCGAAACTCGGCAGGACTTTCGCCCACGAAGGGGCGCGCAATCACCCGACCGACGCGCATCGGGTGGACAATCTGGGCGGCGATCCGGCACAGATCCAGCAGCCGGTCCAGGCCAAAGTGCGTTTCATGCGCTGCAATCTGAAACACGCTATCTGCCGATGTATAGCAGATCGGTTGGCCGGTCCGTATGTGCTCCTCACCCAGGGCTTCGATGATCGGCATCCCCGAGGCATGGCGGTTCCCCAGAATACCGGGCAACGCCCCCCGCGCGATAAGCGCCTCCGTGACCTCGGCCGGGAACGCGGGGATCGACCGCGGGAAATAGTGCCAGTCAAATGGCACCGGAACGCCGGCAAGTTCCCAATGCCCGGACGGCGTGTCCTTACCCTGGCTCACTTCGGTTGCAGCCCCCCAAGCGCCACCGGCTTCGGCCGCAAGTCCGGGGGTCGGTGCGCCGGAGGCCAGACGGATCGCCGCGCCCAGGCCAAGGGCGTCCAGATTTGGCAGCGCGAGTGGCCCTGAACGCCCCTCCTCTGCCCGTCCGTCCGCGCAGGCCTGCGCGATATGGGCCAGTGTGTTCGAACCTGCGTCCCCGAAAGCGGCGGCGTCCGGCGCACCGCCGCAGCCGACGCTGTCCAGTACGCAAAGCACCGCCCGCGGCATCAGCGGATCCGCTTGCGGATCAGCTTGCCGTCATCGGGTGGCACCTCCCCGATCTTATAGGCGGCCAGAAGGCGCTGTCTGGCGCGGCCAATGTCTGCCGGGCTGGCACCATGGATGCGCGCGATCGGCGTCTCGGCATCCACATGGCGGCCCAAACCGGCAAGCCAGTCCAAGCCGACCGCCGGGTTGATCGGATCGGTGGTCTTTTTGCGGCCCCCGCCCAATTCCACGACCGTCATGCCGACAGCACGGGTGTCGATGGCGGTCACAAAGCCTTCGGTCTCCGGATAAAGCTCTTCCACAAGCTTCGACCTTGGCAAATGTGTGCGAAAATCTTCAAGGATATCCGGAGGACCACCCAGCGCATGCACCATACGACCAAAAACCTCCGCTGCCTTGCCGGACTGCAGAACTTCGGTGATCCGTGCCGAGCCGGCGTCCGCATCCTTCACAAGACCCGCGCTCGCCAGCACCTCGCCCCCCAACGCGACGGTTACGTCCCAAAGACGGCCATCGATCTCGTCACCCTTTAGAAACTCAATCGCATTCGCGACTTCCAGCGCATTTCCGGCAACCGAGGCAAGCGGCTCGTTCATATCAGTGATCAGCGCCGTGGTCCTGCACCCCGCCCCGTTGGCGACATCAACCAGCGCGCGCGCGAGTTCCTCGGCCTCGGAGATCTTGGACATGAACGCGCCGGAGCCGGTTTTGACATCCAAAACCAGCGCCTGAAGACCGGCGGCCAGTTTCTTGGACAGGATTGAGGCGGTGATGAGGTCCACGCTCTCGACCGTGGCGGTGACATCCCTTACGGCGTAGAGGCGTTTGTCGGCCGGGGCCACATCCGGCGTTTGGCCAATAATGGCGCAGCCAACCTCGGCTGTGACCTTGCGCAGGGTCTCGATGTCGGGTTGCGTCCGGTATCCGGGGATACTGTCGAATTTGTCCAGCGTCCCACCGGTATGACCCAATCCCCGGCCCGAGATCATCGGCACATAAGCACCGCAGGCGGCCAGGGCCGGTGCCAGCATGAGCGAAGTGTTGTCCCCCACCCCGCCAGTGGAGTGCTTGTCGAGTACCGGGCCTGGAAGATCCCATTTCAGCACCGTGCCACTGTCCCGCATGGCGCGCGTAAAGGCCACCCGCTCTTCCGTGTGCATGCCATTGAAATAGACCGCCATGGCCAGCGCCGCGACCTGACCCTCACTCAGGCTTTCGTTGGTGATACCCATGACCATGAACTCAAGTTCCGGCGTCGTGAGGCGTTTGCCGTCCCTCTTTTTCGCGATCAGTTCAGCGGCAATCATCAGTACCCCTCCGCCGGGGCCGCGTCGGTTCCGTCCAGCGTAGCCAGCAACACCGCAAGCAGCGAGGATGCGCCGATCCGAAAATGCTGGGGCGTGGCCCAGCCGTCGCCCATGATCTCGTCACACAGATCCAGGTAGCGCAGCGCATCCTGGGTCGTCCGCACGCCGCCCGCGGCCTTCAATCCGACCTGGCCGCCCGAGGCCTCGATCACTTCGAGCATGATGCGCGCGGCCTCCGGTGTTGCATTCACAGGCACCTTCCCGGTCGATGTCTTGATAAAATCGGCACCACCCTCAACAGCGAGCGTTGCCGCCTGCCGGATCAGATCGGGTTCGACCAGGATCCCGGTTTCCAGGATGGCCTTGACCTGCGCTGAGCCGGCAGCATCCTTGACCCGCGCCACCGCCGCCGGAACAAGCGAGGACTGCCCTTCGATCAGCGCTTTGTAGGGGATGACCATGTCAATCTCGTCCGCACCGTCGGACACTGCGGTTCCAGTCATCTCGCGGATGTCTGCCGCCGCACCGTCCCCACCGGGAAAGGCCACCACGGTAGCGATGCGAACAGTTCCCCCGGAAAGGGCCGTCTTGGCCACCGAAACATACTTCGGCCAGATGCAGACCGCCGCCGTGGTGCCGTGGGGGGTACTGGCCCGGGCACACAAATCACGAACATCTTCGGCAGTGCAGTCTTCCTCAAGGTTGGTCAGGTCCAAGGCGGCGAGAGCACGTTGGGCCGCCTGTTTCAGATCGCTCATTCCGAAGGCTCCATATGTTCCAAAGTAAAAGCCCCCGGCAGCAAGCCGGCCATCGTCATAGAGACCTTGGGGCCAGTCAGATCTGCAAGCGTGACAATCACATCGGGACCGGCGAACTCCGCCAGTTTCTGGCGGCATCCGCCACAGGGCGTCACCGGGATAGGGCTGTCTGCGACAACCAGCACCTCTGCGATATCCGTGAAACCCGCGGCAACCATGGCCGCAATCGCGCCGGCCTCCGCGCAGGTACCCTCCGGGTAGGCCACATTCTCGACATTGCATCCAGTGAACACCGCCCCCCCGACCGAGCGTAAGGCAGCACCGACCTTGAACCCGGAATAGGGGGCATGCGCGTTCTCGCGCACCTGGCAGGCAAGGGTGAAAAGGTCCATCCGAAAGGGGTCCTGTGTAAGCGGAGCGTGGCGAGACTATTGCGCGCGGCGCTCCGACGATGCAAGGGCTGTGCGAGGGGCCCGACCGGCGAATGCCGCTTCAGGATCTCGCCTCTTCCGGCCCCCGGCCCGAGCGCTGCAGCAGATCCCATTTGTTTCCAAAGGGATCGGTCCAGACCGCCACGATGCCATAGCTCTCATGCCGCGGTTCTTCCAGAAAAGTCACGCCAGCCGCGATCATCGCCGCGTGATCCCGCGCGAAGTCATCGGTCTCCAGAAAAAGGGCGACCCGCCCGCCGGTTTGGTTCCCGATCGCGGCACGCTGCCTTTCATTTGCGGCCTGTGCCAGCAGGATACCAGCACCCGCGCCACCAGCGGGCCTCAGCACAACCCAGCGCTTGTGAGGGCCAATCGGCAGATCCTCCACGACTTCGAAGCCAACGGCGTCGCGATAGAACGACAGACCCGCTTTGTAGTCGGGAACGACCACCGTTACCAAAGCCAGTTGCTGTGCCATATCGCGAACCCCAGAGGTTTAGAACGCCGGATAACTTTGACCTTCGCGTAAAAACTGACCCAAAATCAGAAATCGGCATACCTGACCTTCGCGCAGATCGCGGCGAAATCTGACTTTGAGCCCGAAGCTACGCGATGCCGCATTGCGCATCAATGACCGCTAAGTGAAGATAGCTGCTTCGTTCTTCAAAAACGAATTGTCATTCGCGGCATGAGCCGGGTAGCGTCTAGCTGAATACTACTATTTCGTGATGACATGGCGCTTCAAAAGACTTCATTCCTCGCCTGCATTCAATATGAACTCCGTGGTGCGGCGAGTTAATGCCCGAGAACGTCGGACCTGTTCCCTGGTTCAACATGATTGCAGGCACTTGCCTCCTTCTCATGGGGGCAACCGCTGCCGTACCGGTTGGTATAGCTCTTTCATATGATGGTCTTGCGAGCATCACCGACTGGCCTGCATTGTTCAATTGGTTGTCAGCATTCGCCGCGGTTCTCGTTGTACTTGGGCTTTACTTACTTCTGACCCCCCAACGGGTCGGCGGCTGGGTTAATTTTCGTAAAGGCGGTTTTTCTATCCACATCAGAAATTTCTTTCTCAAAAGCCAAGACGTTGAAGTCGACTGGTCAGATGTTCATCATATAGAGCTTGTCCAAGGGTCGCGGCAACAGGACGGGCTAGGACTAACCCTGACGCACGGTGCAACGATTTCCTTTCGAACTGGCTACTTTGAGATTGGCGGGGAAGAGATTGTGGCCCGGTTGTCGGCCTCAGCGGAAGCCGCGAACTACAGGCTGGAACAAACCAGAGGCTTCAATGCGTTGCTTATCAAGAAGCAGAGCTGGCACGTGTTACCAAATCCTTAGATCAACAAGCGGAGATGTCTTAGTGCTGGCTACCGACGAAACCGGTCACCAGAATTGAGTGTGACGCCTACCTTCAACAGTCCATTCGTTGCACGGTTTTCGCCAAAGCGGCCATTTGCGATCCAGCCGTTAAGTTCGGCAAAGTCCGCACTGCCGTCGCTGACCCAGTCCAAGAGCAAGGGTGGGATTGGTTTAGAAATGCTAGAAGTTTGGGCACAGACTGCCTGACGCGGCCATATGACAAGATTCAGAAAATCTGCTGCATCGAGTCAATAACCCGGAGCAGGGGCCGCCGTCTGAACGGGGGGAGGTCCCACGGCGACCCCAAAGTGCGGGTTACTCGGCCGGAAGCACACCCGCTTCGACAGCGGCCACGTGCTCGCCCTCGGACAGCACACCGTCGGCGTCCGTATCCACACTGGCAAAGGTTTCGGCGCTGATGTCCGGGAACGCGGCAGCGAACTCATCCGGGCTCAGCGCCCCGTCGCCATTCGCATCCGCGTCCGAAAACGCAGCAAAGGCTGCCGTACCAAGCGTGAACGTGGCGGCTGTGGCCGCGATCAAAACACTCTTACGCATATCTTATCTCCTGTCCTATCGGCCCGAGTGTCGAGCCAGGGTTAAGATGCGAGGGGCCCCATGGCCGGGGCCCGTCGCGGCAGTGCAAGGGATATGGCGTTGCCCTGATGAGAGTGCAAAACCATGCGATGATTCCTGCCGCTTCCACGCCGGAAAAATCTCGCCGATCCCGGGCCGATTGAGGGTGGTGAGCATACATCCGCTGAGCGAAATCCGCAGCTAATCACACGAAATATTACCGGTTGTTTCAAGAATAGAACGCCCGATCGGGCACCAACCATACACCCGCGCAGGTCGCTGCAGAATCACATTCGATTGTCAATATGTTTGACCGGAACCGCCGCCTGGGCTCAGCGTGCAACAGCCACAACCGGCGGCTCGGGCCCCTGAACCGGCTCTAGCCGGATCAGGGGAGAATAGACTTGGGCCGGAGGCCCTCTATTCGGTCAGAGTGGCGTTTGCACCTCCGCGGCATAGCCAATCCCGACAAGCGCCTCGCGAATTTCATCCAGAATGGCGGGATCATCAATCGTCGCGGGCATCTTATAGGGTCGCCCGTCTGCAATATTGGCCATGGTTGCACGCAGTATCTTGCCCGAACGGGTTTTTGGCAGGCGCTCGACGACCACAGCAAGTTTGAACGCCGCAACCGGACCGATCTGATCACGCACCCGGGCGACGGCCTCCGCCACAATATCGTCGGGACTGCGCGTGGTACCGGCATTCACGCACAAGAACCCCATCGGCAACTGCCCCTTAAGGTCGTCTGCAACGCCAATCACGGCACATTCCGCCACATCCGGCAGGCCCGCCAAAACCTCCTCCATAGCGCCGGTGCTCAACCGGTGGCCGGCGACGTTGATCACGTCGTCTGTACGGGCCATGATGTAGACATAGCCGTCCTCGTCGATCATCCCCGCATCGCCGGTTTCGTAGTATCCCGGAAAGGTGTCGAGGTAGGACGTTTTGAACCGGGCCTCGGCATTCCACAGACCTGGCAACGTCCCCGGTGGCAGGGGAAGCTTGATCGCAATCGCGCCCAGATTGCCCGCGGGCACTGGATACCCGTCGTCGCCAAGGACCTGCACATCATAGCCCGGCATCGGCACGGTGGGAGAGCCGATTTTCACCGGCAGCGGTTCCAGCCCCATCGGGTTGCCGACGATCGTATAGCCGGTTTCGGTCTGCCACCAATGATCGATGACCGGAACACCCAGCATGCGCTGCGCCCATTCTATCGTGTCAGGATCGGCGCGCTCACCGGCCAGGAACAGCGACTTGAAACTGCTCAGATCATACGACGACAACAACGACCCCTGCGGGTCCGCGCGTTTGATCGCCCGAAAGGCGGTTGGTGCCGTGAACAAAGCCTTCACCCGGTGGTCTTGGATAACGCGCCAAAACGTTCCGGCGTCCGGAGTTCCGACCGGTTTGCCTTCAAAAACGATCGTGGTCGCACCATAAAGCAGGGGCGCATAACAGATATAGCTGTGTCCGACGACCCATCCCACGTCGGATGCGGCCCAGAAAACCTCTCCTGGCGCGACGTCATAGATGTTCTTCATCGTCCAGTGCAGCGCGACGGCATGTCCCGCGTTAGGGCGGATCACACCTTTGGGCTGCCCGGTCGTGCCCGACGTATAAAGGATGTAGAGCGGGTCAGCCCCGCCGACTGGCACGCAGTCCGCCAACGGCGCGTCGGCCTGAAACGACTCCCACTCATAGTCGTTGGGACCCAGGGGCGCTTCTGCCTCGGCGCGCTGCAGGATCACGCTGAACTCCGGCTTATGGGCCGATTGCGCAACCGCATCCCTGAGCAGCGGCATGTATTCCACAACCCGGCCCGGCTCCAACCCGCAGGAGGCCGCCAGGATCGCTTTGGGTGTCGCATCCTCTAACCGGACTGCCAGCTCATGTGCTGCGAAGCCGCCAAACACAACCGAATGTACCGCGCCGATACGTGCGCAGGCCAGCATCGCAACAATCGCTTCTGGGACCATGGGCATATAGATGATCACGCGGTCGCCCGTACCGATCCCCTTTTTCTGAAGGGCGCCGCCCAGCCGCGCCGTTGCCTCCTGCAACTCAGCATAGGTTATACGCCGCACGCTCTGGGTCATGGGACTGTCGTGGATCACTGCCACCTGACCGCCCCGACCCGATGCCACATGGCGATCAACGGCGTTGTAGCAGGTGTTCATCTGGCCATCGGTATACCACTGGTACAGCGGTGCGGCGCTGTCATCCAGCGCGCGGCTAGGCGCTTTGTCCCAGTCGATCGCCTCCGCCGCCCGCATCCAGAATGCCTCCGGATCCGCTTGCCACGCGGCGTAGGTTTCTTTGTAGCCCATCTTCCGAAGCCCTCCCTTTGGTCCTGCTGCATCTATCCGGTATCTCCGGAATTTTTCAATGGCCCCGACGAAACCGAACCGGCATAGGAAGCCACGCGCGTCGTGCCGACCTCAAGAGGCGAGACGCCCGAGCGAACCCAAGGGACCGGTAACACAAACAGCCCAACCGAAGGGGCCGCATCGTCCGGTCTCAGGCAGGATCGGAAGGCATCCCTTAGCCGTAGTGCGCAACCGGGGTGCCGGCCAGAGCGGCTATGTTAAGCAGCCCACGCGCTGTGATCGACGGCGTTACGATGTGGGCGCGGTTGCCCATCCCCATCAGGATCGGCCCGACCTCAAGCCCCCCGGCGGCCACTTTGAGGATATTTCGCACCCCCGAAGAGGCATCCGTGTTGGCAAAGATCAGGGTGTTCGCCGGACCCTCGAACCGGGCTTCGGGCATGATCCGCGCCCGCAGGTCTGGGTCGAGCGCCGCGTCCGAGTGCATTTCACCCTCATAGGGAAAGTCACGTGCCCGGCTGTCGAGGATGGCCAGCGCCGCCCGCATCCTCTGCCCACTGTCTGTGTTCAGGTTTCCGAATTGGGAATGCGAGCACAGCGCCATTTTCGGCTCCAGTCCAAACCGCCGTACATGGCGCGCGGCAGCGCAGGCAACTTCGGCAATCTCGTCGGGTGTCGGTGTCGGATGCACCTGTGTGTCGCCGATAAACAAGGGTCCGCTTTCAAGGATCATCAGCGACAGTGCCCCGACTGGATGCAACTCCTGCGTTCCCAGGATTTCGGTCACGTACTTCAGATGCCACAGATACTGCCCAAAGGTACCGCAGATCATGCTATCCGCCTCGCCCCGGTGGACCATCACGGCGGCAATCACAGTGCTGTTGGTGCGGATAATGGCCCGCGCCAAATCGGGGGTCACGCCACGCCGCGCCATGATCCGGTGATAGGTCTCCCAGTAGTCGCGATAGCGCGGATCATTTTCCGGGTTCACAATTTCGAAGTCCGCCCCTTCACGCAGCGGCAGCCCGATCCGTTCCAGCCGCTGGCCCACCACATCCGGGCGGCCGATCAGGATGGGTTTGTCGTGGGTTTCCTCGATCATCGCATGGGCGGCATGCAGCACGCGTTCATCCTCCCCTTCCGCAAACACGATGCGCCGCTCGACTGACCGCGCCGCCTCGAACACACGCCGCATCAGGAACGCGGATTTGAACACCGAATTGTCCAGCGTTTCGCGATAGGCATCGATGTCCAGGATCGGCTTGGTGGCGACACCACTGTCAACCGCCGCCTTTGCCACGGCCGAGGCGACAATCGCCTGAAGGCGCGGATCGAACGGCTTGGGGATCAGATAGTCCCGCCCGAACACCAGCTTCTCTCCCTGATAGGCAGCCGCCGCTTCGGCGCTTGACGAGGCGCGTGCAAGCTCGGCTATTCCTTCCACGCAGGCGACCTTCATCGCTTCGTTGATCTCGGTCGCCCCGACATCAAGCGCGCCGCGGAAGATGAAGGGAAAGCACAGCACATTGTTGACCTGGTTCGGAAAATCCGAGCGGCCGGTCGCAATAATCGCATCCGGCGCCGCCTCGCGCGCAAGATCTGGCATGATTTCCGGGTTCGGGTTGGCAAGCGCAAAGATTATCGGCGTTGCGGTCATTTTCCGGACCATGTCCGCCTTGAGAATATCCGGACCGGACAGTCCAAGGAACAGGTCCGCTTCTCCTATCACATCGTCCAGGGTGCGGTGGACGCTGTCTTGGGCAAAGGCCGCCTTTTGCGGTGTCATCTCCTCGGTGCGCCCCTTGTACACAAGACCGGCGATGTCACACAGCCAAATGTTCTCGCGCCGCGCGCCCAGGGCCAGCAGCATGTTGAGGCAGGCGATCCCGGCAGCCCCGCCACCGGTCGACACGATCTTGACCTCGGCAATGTCCTTGCCCGCAATCCGTAACGCATTGGTTGCCGCCGCCCCGACCACAATCGCCGTGCCGTGCTGATCGTCATGAAACACCGGAATGTTCATTTTCTGCCGACACAGGTCCTCGACAATAAAGCAGTCCGGCGCCTTGATATCCTCGAGGTTGATCGCACCGAATGTGGGTTCAAGGCTGGTAACGATCTCGGCCAATTTGACCGGGTCACTCTCATTCACCTCGATATCAAAGCAGTCGATGTTGGCGAACTTCTTGAACAGGACAGCCTTGCCCTCCATCACCGGTTTGCTGGCGAGGGCGCCGATGTTGCCCAGTCCGAGCACTGCCGAGCCGTTTGAGACGACGGCAACCAGATTGCCGCGCGCGGTGAATTCGCTGACCGTTTGGGGTTGCGCCTTGATCTCAATGCAGGCCTCGGCCACCCCGGGCGAATAGGCCCGCGCCAGATCGCGGCCGTTGGCAAGTGGTTTGGTGGCCCGAACCTCAAGCTTTCCCGGGCGCGGATGACGGTGATACTGTAACGCGGCCTGCACGGTCGGGTCGGTCTTGCGGTCGGTCATCTGAGAGTTCTTCCCCGTTGTGGAGCTTTTTGTCCCCATTTGTGTTCGGTAACTCATACACAGCATGCCCACCGGGCATAGAATTTTCGCACATTGATCAGCCTCAGATCGGACTTTCCGCAGGTAACGTCCGAACCGAGACTGTCAGCGACGGGATTTCAGGTCGGTATGTCAAGCACGGGCGCCGGTGGTAAAAGGGACCGCGCTGTTCAGGATCCGTCTTTCCACGGGGCCAAAACCGCATAGAGCGTCCGGCTGATCGGTGTTGTCACACCAAGTTTCTCGCCCAGACGGATCGCCGCACCACAGGTCCAGTCGATCTCCAGGGCGCGGCCCTGGTCCAGGTCATGCGCAGTTGATGTGCGCCCCTCTTCGGGCAGCGTTTCAAACATCGCGAAACAGGTCTCGGCCAGGTCGTCCGGCAGCAGCACGCCGGCGGCGCGTCCCAAAGCCGCAGTCTCCTGCATGAGCGAATGGACCAGTTCCGACGTGGCTGGTGTGGCCCGCATCACGCCAAACGGCGAACGCGTGGCCGCGGTCAGGCTGCTGAGCGCGTTGAACATCACAAATTTGGTCCACAGGTCGACACGCGCATCTTCAAGTGCCGGGGCATCGACCCCCGCGCCCTGAAACACCGATTGCACATCCTCGACCGCCGCCCCCGCCAGCGTCCCGATGGTAAACCGCGCGATCGTGCCATAGCGGGTAAGAACACCGGGTGCGCTGATGTTCACAAAGATCCGTGCCACTCCGATCAGCGCGCGTTCCTTCCCAAACTGCGCCGCCAGCACATCCGGTGCATCGACGCCATTCTGCAGAGGAAGAAGCCGGGCATGCGGGGCGACGGCGTCCCGCACCTGGCTGATGGCGGCAGGAAGCTGGTGCGCCTTTACCGTCAAAATCACGAGGTCACAGTCGCTGAGCACCGCCGCATCATCCGATACTACGGTGGGCTGCCAGGTGGTTTCGCCCTCTGGTTCGATGAGGCGCAGCCCATCGGTCTTGATCGCCTCCAACTGCGATCCCCGCGCCACCAGCGCCACAGGATGCCCGGCCTGTGCCAGCTTGACCCCAAGGTATCCGCCGACACCGCCAGCCCCGATGATGCCGATGCGCATGTCTAGCGTTCAAGACCGGCGCGGATCATATCGAGGATCTCGCGCGCCGCTTCCGGAATGTTGGTCCCGGGACCGAAGATTGCCCGTACTCCGGCGTCACGCAGGAACGCATAGTCCTGCTGCGGGATAACGCCGCCGCATATCACCAGGATCTCGGCTGCACCCTGGTCGCGCAGCGCTTCAATCAGTTTTGGCGCGAGGGTCTTATGACCTGCCGCCTGAGAGCTGATGCCAACCACATGGACGTCGTTGTCGATGGCATCTTGCGCCGCCTCTTCTGGTGTTTGGAACAGGGGACCGACGTCAACGTCGAAACCGATGTCGGCAAAGGCAGTGGCTATGACCTTTGCGCCGCGGTCATGGCCGTCCTGACCCATTTTGACCACCAGCATCCGTGGGCGGCGCCCAGTATCGGCAGCAAAACCCTCCACGTCCTTCTGGATCTGTTCAAATCCGGCATCGCCTTCATAAGCGGCACCATAGACACCAGCCAGCGTCTTTACTTCGGCCCGATGTCGGCCAAATGCATTCTCCATGGCCTGTGAGATTTCGCCAACACTCGCACGTGCCCGCGCAGCCTCGACAGCCAGCCCAAGCAGGTTTCCGGTGCCGGACCTCGCCCCGTCTTCCAGGGCCGCCAAGGCGGCATCACATGCGGCCTGGTCCCGGCTCGACCGGATTGCCGTCAGGCGCCGGACCTGCGCATCGCGGACGGCATCGTTGTCGATGTCCAGCACATCAATTGCCGCTTCCTCGGCGAGTTTGAACTTATTGACCCCCACGATGATCTCCTCACCGCGATCAACGGCGGCCTGCCGACGCGCGGCCGCCTCCTCAATGCGCAGTTTTGGCAGGCCCGAAGCAACCGCCTTGGTCATGCCGCCCAGGCTTTCGACTTCCTCGATCAGAGCCCAGGCCTCGGTCGCCAACTGATCGGTGAGCGTTTCCACATAATACGATCCGGCCAGCGGATCGACCACATTGGTGATCCCGGTTTCGTTCTGGAGGATCAATTGTGTGTTGCGCGCGATCCGGGCGGAAAACTCCGTTGGCAAGCCGATCGCCTCATCAAAGGAATTTGTGTGAAGGCTTTGGGTCCCCCCCAGGGCCGCGGCCATGGCTTCGTAAGCCGTGCGCACAACGTTGTTGTACGGGTCCTGTTCCTGCAGGCTGACCCCCGAGGTCTGGCAGTGCGTGCGCAACATGCTGGATTGCGGCTTCTGCGGGTTGAACTCAGCCATGATCCGGGACCAAAGCAAACGGGCCGCACGCAGTTTTGCCGCCTCCATAAAGAAGTTCATGCCTATGGCGAAAAAGAACGATAGTCGGCCCGCAAAGGCATCGACATCCATCCCGTTGGCAATTGCCGTACGGACATATTCACGCCCATCGGCCAATGTGTAGGCCAGCTCCTGAACCAGCGTCGCCCCGGCCTCCTGCATGTGATAGCCGCTGATCGAGATCGAGTTGAACTTCGGCATTTCCGCAGCCGTATAGGCGATAATGTCCGATACAATCCGCATGGAGGGTTCCGGCGGGTAGATATAGGTGTTGCGGACCATGAACTCCTTCAGAATGTCGTTCTGAATGGTACCGGACAGGGCAGCGCGGTCGACACCCTGCTCCTCTCCTGCCACTATAAAACTGGCAAGGACCGGGATCACGGCACCGTTCATGGTCATCGACACGCTGACCTGATCCAGCGGAATGCCATCGAAAAGGATCTTCATGTCCTCAACGCTGTCAATGGCGACACCGGCCTTGCCCACATCCCCAACCACGCGCGGGTGATCGCTGTCATATCCGCGATGCGTGGCCAGATCGAAGGCAACGCTGACCCCCTGCTGACCGGCGGCCAGCGCTTTGCGATAGAACGCGTTGCTTTCTTCGGCCGTCGAAAACCCCGCGTATTGCCGGATTGTCCAGGGGCGGCCTGCATACATCGTCGCCTTGGGCCCACGGGTATAGGGTGCATACCCCGGCAGGCTGCCCAGGTGTTCGCATCCTTCAAGGTCCGCCTCGGTATAGAGGGGTTTGACCACGATGCCCTCAGGCGTGTCCCAACCCAGCTGGTCCAGCTTTCCCTTGGTTTCGCGGGTTGCCATATCCGTCCAGTCCTGCGGCGGCGTGCGGGGCTCGGTCATTGGCTGGTCCCTTTCAAACTGTCAGTCGCATAGGTAAAACGGGCCCCCGGATGGAGATCGGGCAGAAAGCGCTCAAGTGCGGCGATGATATCGGCCACATCTTCGGGCCGCGCTGCATAGAATGTCACGTCACGCCCCCCCAGATACCCCGCCGGCCCGATAATCCCAAGGCTTCCGACCGGGGTCCAGCCTGCCGTAACGTCGGGCGCGAACCAATCGGCATAGATCATGATTAGCCTGACATCGGCCGTCTGCACCAGATCGTCGGCCCATCCGTCCGGGGCAGCACCGGTTCGCAACCGCATCGCCTCGGTGTTGCCCAGACCAAAGAGGTCAAGGACGTACACCGGGCTCCGATAGCTTACATAACCCAGATCATTCACCGCCACCGTCTGGCGCCATTCGCCGTGCGTGAACGCGGCCATCTGACCCTGCTGTGCTAAGACGGCCGCCGGGGCATAGAGCCCGCGTTCAGCGAATATTTTCATGTAGTATCCGCCGAACGCCAGGGTGACGATCAACAGCGCGATCTGGCCAACCCGACCAGCACCCGGGCGCGCATGGCGTCCTGCAAGGTAAAAAAGCGTCGCGATCGACAGCGCAACGGCATAGGTTTCATAGCGGCTGGCGATGAAAACCTTGCTGATCAACAGATGCGCCAGCAGCACGGATGCGATCATCAGCGCCAAAACTGCCGCCGAAACCCACCGGTCGCGCCGCAGCAATGGAAGCATCACCACCGCTGCTGCGGACAGCGCCAGCATGAGCCACGCAGCGGACTGATGCATGTTGTCCGAAAAGGCAGCAAATACTGCGCTGTCCTGCGGGCTGACGTCCTTGGCAGCCTCGCCCAGTTTGACCATCACCGAGTTTGGCAGAACATTCATCCCCAGCCCGGTGAGGTAGGCGGCAAAGGCGGCAAGCGGTACAAGCACCAGGATCCCGATCCCGGCCGCCGCCACAAACCGCCCGTGCACCACGAGGATGCCAATCGCGGCAAGGGAAACGCCCAGCCCCTCGAACCGCAGCAGCGGTCCTGCCAGACATCCCAGCACCAACAACGGTGTAATGCGCGAGAGCTCGGTGAATTTGACCAAACCCAGCCCGACCGCAAGCGTAGCGGTCACGTGCAAGCTGTGCTCCATCCCCGCAAATCCGGCCCCCGCGAGGTTCAGAAGCAGTGGCCCAATAAGAACGATGTAAAAGCCGAGTTTGCGTGGACCGCCCGATGCGTCGATGATTGCCCCGAACAGGGCGCCGCTCAGAACCACGCCCAGCGCGTTCAGGATCAAAGGCATGACAGGATGTATCGCCATGCCTGCAAACGGCGCCAGCAATAGCGGATACAGGATCGAGGATGACGCCGAGGCCACCTCGCCCCGGTTCACCCCATAGCCGCCGGCAGCGATCTGTTCGGACATGGACAGATGGATGTAGACGTCATCCAACGGGTAATCGAAAGCGAATCCTGCGGTCACAAAAGCAGATACCTGCAGCAGGGCGAAAGCGGCGGCGGCAGAGGATGCGCCCAAAGCCCAAAGCCCCAGTGCACTGTCGGCTTTGCCGCGCTCACGTTCTGTTGCGACCATCAATTTGCCCCCTCGCAATCCCGCGCAGAGACGTTAATTATGGAAAGAAGGGAGCCGCTCATGAAACACATTTTTACAACACTGGCCATTCTAAGCACTGCGGTCCCCGCGGTCGCGACGGATGTCACTTTGCCCGATCTGGCCGAACTCAAGTGGGTTTCTCGTCCCATCGTTATCTTTGCCGATAGCGCGGCCGACCCGCGACTGGCCCAACAGCTGGCGCAGTTTGAGGCGAACCAGGCCGATTTGGACGAACGGGATGTGGTTGTTTTGGTCGATACCGACCCCGGAACGCTCAGTGAGTTGCGGCGCAAATTCCGGCCGCGGGACTTCAATATTCTGGTGATCGGCAAGGACGGCGAGGTCAAATATCGCAAACCTAACCCGATCACTGTTCGTGAAGTGTCCCGGCTGATCGATCGCATGCCGATGCGGCAGCAGGAAATGGAAGCCATGCGCGCAAGCCAATAGCGTTGTTTGGATTGAAATTTGCACCACAAAATGGTATATACAGCCCATGAAAAAACTGTGCACCCTTGTCGATCAAACACCTTACCCGAAGCCCGAGGATCGGATTCCGGGCCCGATTGGTCCTGAGCCAGGCGGATATTAACGCGTCGCATCGCGCACCGCGTCGATTTCGGTCAGGGCCTTGTCGGCATATTGGACCAGTGTAATCTTCATTGACATCAGACGCTTGTAGATACTTGCCCGGCGCTTTGCGTCCAGTGCCGCATATTCCGGTGTTCTGAGGTCCGCGCTCAGATCTTCTATGTTTTTGAGCACATCGTAGAAGCGAACAACGTCGGGGATCACTTTCTCATCCAGAAAATAGATCTCCGGCAGCATTGTGCGATAGACGGCATCATTGTTCTCGGTGGCGATAAACGGCACAAGATCCTCGGACAGTATCCTGTGATGCATGGCATCGCGGAGTGTTTCCAGCATCTTCTGGCCATCCGCAAGCGGCAGATTCCCCACCATCTGGCCGCGGATCGATGAAATCTCGGACCTCAGGGCGGTTTGCACATCCTGTTGCCGCTCGTCGCGCTGGCGCGCCTCCGAGGCCCGCCCGGCCTCCGCCGTGACAAACCAGCCGACGGACAGGAACACCCCGGCAATCACAGCCTGCCAGACCTGCGGCGCGGTCAGCAGATCCGGTTCGATGTCGCGGACAAGCGCGACCAGAAACAGCAGCGCCGCCGCGGTCCACACGCCGATGGACCACCTGACCAACATGGGTCAATCGAACTCCATTATGATCTCGTCAACCGACAGCGATTGCCCGGCGGCCGCATGTATCCGGCTGACCTTTGCGCGCTTTTCGGCCCGCAGAACGTTTTCCATCTTCATGGCTTCGACGGTACACAGCGCTTGCCCCTCCTGAACCTCATCCCCTTCGGCAACAGCCAGACCGACCACCAGCCCGGGCATGGGGCACAACAGCATCTTTGATGTGTCGGGGGGCAATTTCTCGGGCATCAGGGCCGCCAGTTCGGCGTGCCGTTCGGAGTAAACATGCACCTCCAGATCCGCGCCGCGATATCGAATCCGAAAGCCTGCGGTGCGGCGCTCGACCTTCAGAATGCGGTTCTCACCGCCCATATCCAGGATCGCAAGCGTATCCTGTGGCCAATTCCTGATTGCCGCGAACCGGATATCGCGTGATCCGACCGTCACCTCCCACACGGGGCTATGCGGGTCATAGGCCGTTTCGACATCATAGGATTGCCCAGCCAGCAGCACGCGGCGACGTACCGGCCCTCCTTGGATCCGCGATCCCCCCTGCCCCGCGCGCAACCCGCCGGATATCTGCCCGGCGCGTACATCCAGCTCAACTCCCATACACGCCGCAGCAGCGGCGATGATCTCTAGATCTGACTGGGGAAGGTCGACCCCGGCAAAACCCTCCGGATACTCCTCTTCTATGAACGCAGTGGTCATGTCCCCGGACACAAACTTCGGATGATCCATCACCGCGGACAGGAACGGCAGATTATGCCCGATGCCTTCGATCTGAAACGCGTCGAGCGCGCCGCGCATTTCCTCCAGCGCACCTTCGCGGGTCTCACCCCAGGTGCAAAGCTTAGCGATCATCGGGTCGTAAAACATGCTGATTTCACCACCCTCGAACACGCCTGTGTCGTTGCGGACCTTCTGCGCTACCTCCTGCGGTGGGCGGTATCGTGTCAGACGGCCGATGGACGGCAGAAAGCCTCGATAGGGATCCTCGGCATAGAGGCGGCTTTCCAGCGCCCAACCGTTCAGCGTGACGTCCTCCTGCCCCAACTTCAGCTTTTCGCCATGGGCAACGCGGATCATCTGCTCGACCAGATCGACCCCGGTGATCAGCTCTGTGACCGGATGTTCCACCTGAAGTCGGGTATTCATCTCAAGGAAGTAGAAATTGCGGTCGCCGTCGACAATGAATTCGACCGTTCCAGCCGAGGTGTAGTCAACCGCTTTGGCCAGGGCCACCGCCTGCTCGCCCATCGCCTTGCGGGTGGCAGGGTCCAGAAACGGCGATGGCGCTTCTTCGATCACCTTTTGGTTCCGTCGCTGGATCGAGCATTCGCGCTCCCCCAGATAGATGCAGTTTCCGTGGCTATCGCCCAGAACCTGGATCTCGATATGACGGGGCTGGGTGACGAACTTCTCAATGAAAATTCGATCGTCACCAAAGCTGGCCTTGGCTTCGTTCTTCGAAGATTGAAAACCCTCGCGCGCTTCCGTCTCGTTCCAGGCAATCCGCATACCCTTGCCGCCGCCGCCAGCGCTGGCCTTAATCATCACCGGATAACCGACCTCGGCTGCGATCCTGACCGCCTCATCCCCATCAGCGATCAGACCCATGTATCCCGGCACGGTCGAAACACCGGCCTCGGCGGCCAGCTTTTTCGAGGTGATCTTGTCGCCCATCGCCTCGATCGCACCTGGCGGTGGGCCGATAAACGCAACACCCTCAGCTGCCAGCGCTTGCGCAAACTCCGCCCGCTCGGACAAAAAACCATAACCCGGATGAACGGCCTCAGCCCCGGTTTGGCGCACCGCATCCAGGATTTTCTCGATGACGATATAGCTCTCGGCGGCGGGCGGCGGGCCGATATGCACTGCCTCATCCGCCATTTTGACATGCAACGCGTTTCTATCAGCGTCCGAATACACTGCGACCGTCTTGATTCCCATCTTGTGTGCTGTCCTCATGACACGACAGGCGATCTCACCCCGGTTGGCGATCAGTATTTTCTTGAACAAAGCGCACTCCCTCTGGTCGGACCTGTTGCATAGGCAGAAGGTTCGGTTCGGCGCCGCTTGACGCGGTCACAGCTATGGACCGGCCTGTTCAAACAGGTGGACCGGTCGGGCAAATTTAAAGATATGGGTGGGGTACGGCGCAGACCTGCGCCGAAGGTTGGGGGGCGATCTGCACGCCGCCCCCCGATATCAGCTGTCTTAATTGTCGGCCAAAACGCCGACCGCGCCGCCGACTGCCGCGCCGACCACCGGGCTCGCGCCAATGGCCTCTGCGCCGACAGCACCCGCTGCCGCGCCAACCGCGCCCCGCTCAAGATCAGTGCCCTGATCACAGGCGGCGAGCCCAAGAACTGCGATGACAGCCAGTAGTGTTCTGGTTCGTGACATATCTGCTCTCCTTCCAAATTTGGTGGGAACAGTCCTACACGGCTTCGCGCCAGAGCGGAGGTAAACACTTCGCCCGAATGTGCAATATTCGGAAATACGGCGGTTTTTCGCCAATATACCCCACAAAACAGCGTCATTCCGCGAAAACCTGTGGAAATGAGCGCCGCGCCGCAGCCTCGTCAACGCGCAAAAGCGCGTCGTAACTCGCCGGATCGAATGGTTCTTCGGCGGCGATCACCTCGCGGTTGAATAGCCAGGACAGGCGACCCGCGTCCAGATTACCCCGGACAAAGGGCGCGTCACCGAAATGCGTCCAGAGCGCTTCCAGAAATGCGGCATCCGCGCGGCTGTCCGCCGGGCGGCGATCCTTGTAGCGCTCTCGTGATTTCAGGGGGGTGGCGCCATCGCTGCCGGGGCGCCGTATCGTAAACTGGTGATCGGTACCGACCAGACGTCCGGGAAAGCCACGATGTTTCAGCATGCCCCCCTCCGGACAAGGGGGGCAGCCGTATCACAAGTCCGAGTATCAGGGCTTGCCGGTGAATACAGGCTCGGCCTCGATGACCGGTGCGGGCTCGGGCTCGGGTTCGGCGCGTCCACACGCAGCAACAGCGAGGAGCACGGCGCCAAGGGCGATAAGCGAAACACGGGACATATGAATTTCCTTCCGGTTGGTCTGATCGCGAACCGGTTTCGCCCGGCCGCGCGCCACAGCGTAGTCAAGCGCTGAACAAGCGCAACTGCGTTTCGCAGGTTTTGCGTAATATCGCGCGCTTTATTCAACATCTGGACGCTTGTTCGGCATGTTGAAGCCAGCGGCGGCGCAGTATTGGATCATTCAGAACTTGTTCCAAAACCGATCTTACATATGCACTTGCCGGACATTTACCGGTCAAAACTGCCCCAGCCTCGACTTTCAGGGGCGACCCGGTGCCAGGTCCGCCGGTCACTGTAACAATCGGCAACAAACCGCGCACGGCCGCCAGTTTGCGCCAGATATCCTGGCGGATTTGCCGGGCTAAAACATCGCGAAACCGCTCTGGACGTACCGTGATCTGCACCCCCCGTGAAAGCACAGCGCCCACATTGACATCCGGTTCGGGCGTGCCGAGGCGGGCGTGTCGGGTCCACCCGGCGTCGTGTTTTGTCTGAAAGTGTTTACGGCTCACAGCGGGATATTGTCGTGTTTTTTCCAGGGATTCTGAACGCTTTTGCCGCGAAGGGCGGCAAAGGCCCGCACCACCCGGCGGCGGGTGGAGTGCGGCATGATCACCTCGTCGATGAACCCTTTTTCGGCGGCAACAAACGGGTTTGCGAAACGCGCTTCGTAATCGCGGGTGCGTTGGGCGATCTGTTCGGGGTTGTCCAGCTCAGCGCGATACAGAATTTCAACCGCCCCCTTCGCCCCCATCACCGCAATCTCAGCCGTGGGCCAGGCATAGTTGATATCGCCACGCAGATGCTTGGAGGACATCACATCATATGCGCCCCCGTAGGCCTTGCGGGTGATGACCGTGACCTTCGGCACGGTCGCTTCTCCAAAGGCAAAAAGCAACTTCGCCCCATGCTTGATCACACCGCCATACTCCTGGCTGGTTCCCGGCAAGAACCCCGGCACATCGACAAAGGTCAGAAGTGGGATCTCGAATGCATCGCAGAACCGCACAAAGCGCGCCGCCTTGCGTGAGCTGTCGATGTCCAGACAGCCGGCAAGAACCATCGGCTGGTTTGCAACCACGCCAACGGTAGATCCGTCCAGACGAATGAACCCGGTCAGGATGTTCTTGGCGAAATCCTGTTGAATTTCATAGAAGTCACCCTCGTCCGCCGTCTTTAAGATCAACTCGCGCATGTCGTAAGGCTGGTTAGGATTGTCCGGGATCAGCGTGTCGAGGCTGTGTTCGACTCGGTCGGGGGCATCGAAAACCGGGCGGACCGGCGGTTTCTGACGATTGTTCAGCGGCAAAAGATCGATTAGCCGCCGAACCTCCAGCAAGGCCTCGACATCCGTCTTGAAGGCCCCATCCGCGACCGAGGATTTGCTCGTGTGGGTCTTTGCCCCTCCAAGCTCCTCGGCCGTGACAATCTCGTTGGTCACGGTTTTCACCACATCCGGACCCGTCACGAACATGTAGGAACTGTCACGAACCATAAAGATAAAGTCCGTCATGGCGGGGGAATACACCGCACCCCCCGCACAGGGGCCCATGATAACACTGATCTGCGGGACGACCCCCGATGCCATGATATTTCTCTGAAACACCTCGGCATATCCGGCCAGGCTGGCGACGCCCTCCTGAATGCGCGCACCGCCGGAATCGTTCAGCCCGATCACCGGCGCACCGTTTTTGACGGCCATATCCATGACCTTGCAGATCTTTTGGGCATGGGTCTCGGACAGGCTGCCACCCAGAACGGTGAAATCCTGGCTAAAGACATAGACCATCCGCCCGTTGACCGTGCCCCAGCCTGTCACCACCCCGTCACCCGGAACTTTTTGCTCGGCCATACCGAAATCGACCGCCCGGTGCGAGACGAACATGTCGAACTCCTCAAAGGACCCCTCGTCCAGCAGAACCTCGATACGCTCACGCGCGGTTAGTTTGCCCTTACCGTGCTGGGCGTCGATCCGCCGTTGTCCGCCGCCCAGCCGGGCTTCCGCACGCCGCGCTTCCAATTCCTCTAGGATTTCGTTCAAGATCAACATCTCCCCGGCTGGTATCCGGCCGGAGGCTATGAAACTCAACGGGAGTTTAACAGCGATATTTGAGCGATTTGCAAAGATTCGCACAGCGAATGGCTGTAGATCCAGACCCAGCAATCCCTCACAGGCGGGCGAGTCGCCCCAATCTTGCCAAATCCCTGTGATGTCTGCCGCAAAGATCGAAGGAGCGACACAATGGCCGATCTCGACCGCTTGATCCAGAGCATGCAGTTTACGGCGATCTATGACAAAAACCCGTTAAACACATCGTCAGAGCCGCGCGAAGTGATCACGTATCGGTTCGAAACCGGGCAACCCTCGGACCTGTGGCAATCCTTTAGCGGTTGGACCCTGATGTCCAATTCTGAAAAGGACAAATTCCGCGAGGCCATGGACCACATCGAGACTTTCTTGAACGTTGAGTTCCAGGAAGTTCGTTTTGACAGTGACCCCGACTTCAACCTTGGGAAGGTTTCACTCAGCGGCAACACCATCGGTCTGGGCGGGTTCAGCCTATCGAACATCGGCTCAACAATCGTCGAGTACGACAGCTTTGCGGTGTTCGACAACCTGCTCGACCTGAGTGACGAGATCAACCTGATCCTGCACGAACTGGGGCATGGTCTGGGGCTGAAGCATCCCTTCGAAGGCATACAGGTTCCCGCCGGAACAGAGTCGAACAAGTACTCGGTGATGTCCTATACCGCCAATCCCGACAATGGCCTCGATAGCGACGCCATGATGCTCTACGACGTGCTGGCGCTGCAGGATATCTGGGGCGCTGCCGATTACAATACGGGCAACACCAGATACACCGGCAAGCGCACCGATACAGTTGATGCGATCTGGGACACTGGCGGCACCGACACCCTTGACGCGAACGGCCGCTCAAGCGCGGTAAAGATCGACCTGCGCGAGGGTGCGTTCTCGAAATTCGGCAGCTATGACGACATCGTCATCACGTATGGGACGGTGATCGAAAACGGCTTTGGTGCTAAAGGCAAAGACGATATTACCGGCAACGACGGTAGCAATAGGCTGGCTGGACGTGAGGGCAACGACAGGCTCAAGGGCCTTGACGGGAACGACGATCTGATCGGCCAATGGGGCAGTGACAAACTGTTTGGCGGCGACGGCAAGGACTTCCTGAACGGTGGAAACGGGCGCGACACGCTTGCCGGCCAGGGCGGGCGCGACAAAATGAAAGGTGGCGGTGGCGAGGATACGTTTATCTACCGACAGGATGACCGGCGCGACCTGATCCTCGATTTCGCCGATGATGTAGATACTTTGAATTTGCGCGATTTTGACTTTGCCAATAAAGCCGAGGCGCTGTCGTATGCGACCGAGAAAAATGGAAACTTGATCTTCAAATTCGACGATCTCGACCGCCTCAAGATCCTGGATATGACCAAGGCGGACCTTCCTGACGACCTCCTGGTCTAGGGTCAGGCGGAGGGCTGTCACTTCGTCCACAGCAGCGCTGCCAGTCCTGAGACCTGCCTATGTAGACGCGGTGGAGACGCGTCTGAACTGCAGTGGCTGTCATGCCACATTGGTCGACATACCTTGGAGCGTTATGCGAAAACCTGAACCACCTAACGCTGCCTGAAATCGAAGGTTTCAACGCGTAAGGTGGTGCTTCAGCTATTTAGTCAAACGCTTCAGATCGGGTTGGCGCGGACCCAAGTCACCCCGTCGTTTTCCCGCTTGCCAGAAACATCCGGCACCACCGGTCACGCGGAAGTCCTTGATCTCATGCAGCTTTGTATCGTTCGACGTCGTGTCGAAAAACGTCAGGCGACGCTGTGCGGGCCCGCCCCAGCGGTGATCTGATAGGACCTGGACACACTGGATTGCGATATCCCTGACCCGATCAGGACCAGAGTGTTGTCGGCCCCCGTCGCCGGAGTTGACCTGGGAAGAACTTCCGGACGTTGCACCGTGTTGCGAACGGCCTGAACAAGGAGGCGACCGGCAGGCGAGGCAATAACACCCTTGACCCGCACAATCTGATTGCCCCGGGCATGAAGCAGGGCAGACAG
>JBCCYF010000015.1:0-56911 GCA_039190275.1 Pseudomonadota bacterium
GCGACAACCTGAAGTTCAACGTGGAACTGATCGCGCCGATCGCCATGGAAGACAAACTGCGCTTCGCCATCCGCGAAGGCGGCCGAACCGTCGGATCAGGCGTCGTCTCCAAAATCATCGAGTAAACACAAATACGGGCGGGCCCTATAAACCCGCCCGACCATTCGAACGGGCCATGAGGGCGACACAAGATGCAAAGCCAAAACATAAGAATACGGCTCAAGGCCTTTGACTTCCGGGTGCTGGACGCAAGCACCGCGGAAATCGTCAATACGGCCAAGCGGACCGGAGCGCGTGTGCGTGGCCCGATCCCGCTGCCGAACAAGATCGAGAAGTTCACGGTCCTGCGTGGTCCCCACGTCGACAAGAAGTCCCGTGAACAGTTTGAGATACGGACGCACAAGCGTCTGCTGGATATTGTCGATCCGACCCCCCAGACCGTGGACGCGCTGATGAAGCTCGACCTTGCGGCTGGTGTGGATGTCGAGATCAAGCTCTGAGGAGGCGTGAGACAGATGCGTTCTGGAGTCATTGCTAAGAAACTGGGGATGACCCGGCTGTTCATGGAGGATGGGAAGCAGATCCCTGTCACCGTTCTCCATATGGACGGTCTGCAGGTCGTCGCACAGCGCACCGGTGAAAAGGATGGCTACTCGGCTGTGCAGCTGGGGGTCGGCACGGCGCGTGCGAAAAACACAAGTCAGCCGATGCGCGGTCACTTTGCCAAAGCGAAGGTTGAGCCGAAGCGGAAACTTGCAGAATTCCGGGTCAGCCCCGAGAACCTGATAAATGTCGGTGAAGAGATTACCGCCGATCACTACTTCGAGGGTCAGTTTGTCGATATCGCCGGCACGACCATCGGTAAGGGGTTCGCGGGGGCCATGAAACGGCATAACTTCGGTGGGTTGCGCGCCTCGCACGGTGTTTCGATCAGCCACCGGAGCCACGGATCCACCGGCCAGTGCCAGGACCCGGGCCGGGTATTCAAAGGCAAGAAAATGGCCGGCCATATGGGTGCTGTCCGTGTGACAACCCAGAACCTGCAGGTGGTCCGTACCGACAGTGAACGCGGTCTGATCATGGTGAAGGGCGCGGTCCCCGGTTCAAAGGGCGGTTGGGTGACGATCAAGGACGCTGTGAAGAAGGTGACCCCCGAGAATGTGATCCTTCCTGCGGCACTGAAGTCCGCAGCCGAAGAAGCCAAGCGCGCCGCGGAAGAAGCGGCCGCGGCCGCTGCCGCCGAGGAGGAAGCCGCCGCAAAAGCAGCTGCCGAAGCGGAACAGGCCGCGGTTGAGGCTGCCGAAGCAGAGGTTTCGGCGGAAGCTGCGGATGCACCCGAGGATGGGGGCGAGGACAAATGAAAACCGATGTGATGAAGCTTGACGCGGGCAAGGCCGGCACCATTGACCTCAGCGACGAGATCTTTGGTCTCGAACCGCGCGCGGACATCCTGCACCGTGTGGTGCGGTACCAACTGGCCAAGCGTCAAGCGGGGACCCATAAGGTCAAGACCCGCACGGAAACAAGCTACTCGACCAAGAAAATCTATCGCCAGAAGGGCACGGGCGGCGCACGTCACGGGTCCCGCAATGCGCCGATTTTCCGTAAGGGTGGGGTGTACAAGGGTCCAACACCGCGCAGCCACGCGCATGACCTGACCAAGAAGTTCCGCAAGCTGGGGCTGCGCCACGCGCTGAGCGCGAAAGCAGGCGCCGGTGAACTGGTCATCCTGGACAGCGCCGAAGTGGCCGAAGGCAAGACCAAACTGGTCGCCAAGGCGATGAAGGACATGGGGTGGAAACGTGCTCTGGTCATTGACGGGCCGGAGGTAAACGAGAGCTTCGCCCGCGCGGCGCAAAACATCGACAATCTGGATGTTCTGCCCAGCCAGGGCGCAAACGTCTATGATATTCTGCGTTCGAACACCTTGGTTGTCACCAAGGCTGGCGTCGAAGCACTGGAGGCTCGGCTCAAATGACCGACAAGGCAACACTCTATGATGTGATTCGTCGCCCGATCATCACCGAAAAGGCCACCATGGCTTCGGAAAACGGTGGTGTGGTGTTCGAGGTCGCCATCGACGCAAACAAGCCGATGATCAAGGAGGCGGTCGAAAGCCTCTTTGGTGTCAAGGTAAAGGCGGTCAAAACGTCGATCACCAAAGGCAAGACCAAGCGGTTCCGCGGTAAGCTGGGGACCCGCAAGGATGTCAAGAAGGCTTATGTGATGCTGGAAGAGGGCAACACAATCGACGTGACAACAGGCCTTTAGCGGACCAGGTGGGCCGTTGGGCCCGCTTTTTTTTGAACCAAGCGGGCCGAAAACCCGCCAGACAAGCAAACGGAAGACAGCAAGATGGCATTGAAGTCGTATAAACCGACAACGCCAGGCCAGCGCGGGCTGGTTCTGATCGACCGTTCGGAGCTTTGGAAAGGCCGCCCGGTCAAATCCCTAACCGAGGGTTTGAGCAAGAAGGCGGGCCGGAACAACACCGGACGGATCACCATGCGCCGACGCGGCGGCGGGGCAAAGCGCCTGTATCGCATCGTCGATTTCAAGCGGCGCAAAATGGATGTTTCCGCCACAGTCGAGCGGATCGAGTACGATCCCAACCGGACCGCGTTCATCGCCCTGATCCGGTACAGCGATGGTGAGCAGTCCTATATCCTCGCGCCGCAGCGGCTGGCTGTGGGTGATACTGTCGTGGCCAGTGCGAAGGCGGATGTGAAGCCGGGCAACGCAATGCCGTTTTCGGGGATGCCGATTGGGACGATCGTCCACAACATCGAGATGAAACCGGGCAAAGGCGGGCAGATCGCCCGCGCGGCCGGAACCTATGCACAGTTTGTCGGTCGGGACGGCGGCTACGCGCAGATCCGTCTCAGCTCGGGTGAGTTGCGGCTGGTTCGGCAGGAATGCTTGGCGACCGTCGGCGCGGTGTCAAACCCGGATCACTCGAACCAGAACCTCGGCAAGGCAGGTCGCAACCGGCACAAGGGGATCCGCCCCTCGGTCCGCGGCGTTGTTATGAACCCGGTCGATCACCCGCATGGCGGCGGCGAGGGCCGGACCAGCGGTGGTCGCCATCCGGTTACGCCCTGGGGCAAGCCCACCAAGGGTGCACGCACCCGCTCGAACAAGACGACGGATAAATTCATCATCCGCTCGCGTCACGCTAAGAAGAAGGGCCGATAAGATATGGCACGTTCTGTTTGGAAAGGCCCGTTTGTCGACTCCTATGTCCTGAAAAAGGCCGAGAAGTCGCGCGAGAGCGGGCGCAACGAAGTCATCAAGATCTGGTCCCGCCGGTCAACCATTCTGCCGCAATTCGTGGGGCTGACCTTTGGCGTATACAACGGTCAGAAACATATCCCGGTCAGCGTGACCGAGGAGATGATCGGTCAGAAATTTGGTGAGTACTCCCCGACGCGCACATACTATGGGCACGCCGCGGACAAAAAAGCGAAGCGGAGGTAATCCGGTATGGGTAAAGATAAAAGCCCCCGCCGCGTGGCCGAGAACGAAGCGATGGCGGTCAGCCGCATGCTGCGAACGAGCCCGCAGAAACTGAACCTGGTCGCGGCAATGATACGCGGCAAAACGGTGGAAAAAGCGCTGACCGACCTGTCCTTCAGCAAAAAGCGCGTGGCCGAGGATGTAAAGAAAACGCTTCAGTCCGCGATCGCAAACGCCGAAAACAACCACAACCTGGATGTGGATGAACTGGTGGTGGCCGAGGCCTGGGTTGGAAAGAACCTGGTCATGAAGCGCGGACGCCCCCGGGCACGCGGCCGCTTTGGGAAGATCCTGAAGCCGTTCTCGCAAGTTACCATCAAGGTGCGCCAGGTAGAGGAGCAAGCCTAATGGGCCATAAAGTCAATCCAATCGGTCTGCGCTTGCAGGTTAACCGTACCTGGGACAGCCGCTGGTATGCGGACAAGAAAGAGTACGGCGATTTGCTGCACGAGGATCTCGGGATCCGCGCGTACATCAAGAAAAACGCGCATCAGGCCGGCATCTCCCGTGTTGTGATCGAGCGTCCGCACAAGAAGTGCCGCGTGACCATCCACGCCGCACGCCCCGGTGTCATCATCGGCAAGAAGGGTGCGGATATCGAGGCGCTGCGCAAAAAGCTGGCCGAGTTCACCAAGTCCGAGCTGCACCTGAATATTGTGGAAGTGCGCAAGCCCGAGGTGGACGCGGCATTGGTGGCGGAGAACATCGGTCAACAGCTTGAGCGCCGGGTGTCGTTTCGGCGGGCCATGAAGCGTGCTGTACAAAACTCCATGCGCATGGGGGCTTTGGGCATCCGGGTCAATGTGGCCGGACGTCTGGGCGGGGCCGAGATTGCGCGGACCGAATGGTACCGCGAAGGCCGCGTGCCGCTGCACACTTTGCGCGCGGACATCGACTATGCGCATTACGAGGCGCTGACCGCCTACGGCATCATCGGTATCAAGGTCTGGATCTTCAAAGGTGAGATCATGGAGCATGATCCGCAGGCCCGCGATCGCCGCCAGACGGAACTTCAAGAGGGTGGAGGTGGCCGTCCCCAGCGCCGCTGAGGACCGCCCCGATCCCAGAGGATTAAATCATGCTTTCACCAAAGCGTTCCAAATTCCGCAAGCAGTTCAAAGGCCGCATCAAGGGCGAGGCCAAAGGCGGCTTTGACTTGAACTTCGGTGCTTACGGTCTTAAGGCGACCGAACCTGAGCGGATCACGGCCCGCCAGATCGAGGCCGCCCGCCGGGCCATGACGCGCCACATGAAGCGCCAGGGCCGGGTGTGGATCCGCATCTTCCCCGATGTGCCGGTGTCCAAAAAACCCACCGAGGTGCGGATGGGTAAGGGTAAAGGGTCCGTCGAGTATTGGGCAGCCAAGGTCAAGCCAGGCCGCGTGATGTTCGAGATCGACGGTGTAAACGAAGACATCGCCAAAGAGGCCTTGCGCCTTGCCGCGATGAAGCTGCCCGTCAAATGCCGTTTCGTGCAGCGCGAAGACTGGTAGCCAACGCCGGTGTCTGCGTCTGAATTGCATCGGTTGTAAGGAAACTAAGTGCGGCGCCCCAAGCCAAGGCTTGGAACGCCGCTTGTTGATGGATATCAGATGTAGCCGAAGTAGTGAGCTACAGCGATACCTGCCAGCGCGACGTAGAGGCATGCCTTAAGGAGTTCATAATCCATGGCATCCCTCGTGCTTGGCAAACTTGAGTCCGGTCCTTTTGCCGAAGGATCGGACTGATTTTTTTCGCATGAGTTTTCTCGTGATTGCTTTCTCCTTTTTCCGGTTTACTGCTTGGCTGTCTGGGTAGGTCTATCCCTACGGCATTGAAACTTGTTGCAAGCATCAACTTGCCCGAACATCACACGGCCTGGCTTGACCTTGGCCGCCCAATATTCGACCGACCTATTGTTTTTTTGGTGTTATCCATGCGGAAACGCTTGCCAACCCGCGCCAACCCTCCTATACGCGACGCTTCATCAAGACCTCCACCGGAATCAAGGTGACCCGAAAAGGGGCCTCCCGGTGATGTTGAACAAGGAAATGGCTATGAACGCCGACGATCTGCGGGAGAAGACTCCCGAAGAGCTACGTAAAGAGCTTGAGACACTGAAGAAGGAGGCCTTCAACCTCCGCTTTCAGGGTGCAACCGGGCAGCTTGAGAACACGGCGCGTATGCGCAGCGTTCGCCGCGACGCGGCGCGGGTGAAGACAATTTTGAACGAAAAGGCCCGTGCGGCCGGTGCGGAGGCCTAAGGTATGCCCAAACGTATTCTTTCGGGCGTCGTGACCTCGGACGCAAATGCGCAGACCGTGACCGTGAGTGTGGAACGCAAGTTCACCCACCCGGTTCTGAAAAAGACCATTCGGAAGTCGAAAAAGTACAGGGCGCATGATGCGGCCGAAACATTCAAAGTCGGCGATATGGTGCGCATTCAGGAATGCGCGCCGATATCGAAGAACAAACGCTGGGAGGTGATCGCCGAATAGGCTGTCATCAACCGGTTTTATCGAAACCGTAGGGCGGGTCCCTACAGGTCGGGAGAAACCAAATGATCCAGATGCAAACCAATCTGGATGTTGCTGATAACTCCGGTGCGCGCCGGGTACAGTGCATCAAGGTTCTGGGCGGTTCCAAACGCAAATATGCCAGCGTCGGCGACATCATTGTTGTGTCGGTGAAGGAGGCTATTCCGCGGGGGCGCGTCAAGAAAGGCGACGTGCGCAAGGCCGTCGTTGTTCGGACTGCCAAGGAGGTCCGGCGCGAGGATGGGACTGCCATCCGCTTTGACCGCAATGCGGCGGTTATTCTGAACAACGCGAATGAACCGCTCGGCACCCGGATTTTTGGCCCGGTCGTCCGCGAGTTGCGCGGCAAGAACTTCATGAAGATCATTTCGCTTGCGCCGGAGGTGCTGTGATGGCTGCAAAACTGCGTAAAGGCGACAAGGTCGTCGTGTTGGCGGGTAAGGACAAGGGCCGCGAGGGTGAGATCACTCGGGTGCTGCCCAAGGACGGTAAGGCGATCGTCGACGGGATCAACATCGCGATCCGTCATACCAAACAGTCACAGTCCAGCCAGGGCGGGCGTATCCCGCAGGCGATGCCCATTCAACTGAGCAACCTCGCGCTGGTCGATCCCAAAGACGGCGGTCCGACCCGTGTAGGGTTCAAGATGGACGGCGACAAGAAAGTGCGCTTTGCCAAGAAATCGGGGGAAGTGATCGATGCTTGATCAATCCGACTATACGCCGCGCCTGAAGGCTGCCTATGCGTCCGGTATAAAGGCCGCGATGAAGGAAGAGTTTGGCTACAAGAACGACATGATGATCCCGCGCCTTGAGAAAATTGTTCTCAACATGGGTGTCGGTGAGGCAGTTGCCGACAGTAAGAAGATCAAATCGGCGCATGACGACCTTATGGCGATCTCGGGACAGAAGCCCGTGATCACCAAGGCGAAAAAATCCATCGCCGGGTTCAAGGTCCGCGAAGAGATGCCCCTGGGTGTCAAAGTGACCTTGCGCGGCGACCGGATGTACGAGTTTCTGGACCGTCTGATCACCATCGCGATGCCCCGGATTCGCGACTTTCGTGGCGTATCCGGCAAGAGCTTTGATAGCCGCGGCAATTATGCCATGGGCCTGAAAGAGCACATCGTCTTCCCCGAGATAAACTATGACCAGGTCGATGAGTTCTGGGGCATGGATATCGTCATCTGTACCTCCGCGAAAACCGACGCGGAAGCGAAGGCATTGTTGGCCAAGTTCAACATGCCCTTCTCGTCGTAAGCGGAAAGGAAAAGCATCATGGCAAAAGTAAGCATGGTCAACCGTCAGAAGAAGCGTGAAAAGCTGGTCGCCAAATACGCGGCAAAACGCGCCGAGCTGAAGGAAATCGCAAAGAATGAAGATCTACCGATGGAAGAGCGGTTCAAGGCGCGGCTGAAGCTCGCCAAACTGCCGCGCAACTCCAGCGCGACCCGGCTGAACAACCGGTGTCAGGTTTCGGGCCGCCCCAAAGCCTATTACCGCAAGTTAAAGATGTCCCGCATCGCGCTCCGCGATCTGGCCTCAAAGGGCGAGATTCCGGGCATGGTCAAATCGAGCTGGTAGGAGGGTTTACACATGGCAATGAACGATCCTCTGGGTGATATGCTCACCCGTATCCGCAACAGCCAGTTGCGCGGAAAGTCGACGGTGCTGACACCTGCGTCCAAGATCCGTGCCTGGGTTCTGGATGTGCTGCTGTCCGAAGGCTATATCCGAGGCTATGAAAAGACCACCGGCACAGATGGTCATCCCGCGCTGGAAATCAGCCTGAAGTATTATGACGGTGAGCCGGTCATCCGCGAATTGCGCAGGGTGTCCACTCCGGGTCGTCGCGTATACTCGGGTGTTAAGGACATCCCCCAGGTTCGCCAGGGCCTCGGGGTTGCCATCGTATCCACCCCCAAGGGTGTCATGTCAGATGCACAGGCCCGCGCCGCGAACGTCGGCGGCGAAGTTCTGTGCACGATCTTCTGAGGGAGGGGCGGATGTCTCGTATTGGTAAAAAACCGGTCGAGTTGCCCAGTGGCGTCACCGCGACGGTCTCGGGTCAGTCGGTCGAGGTCAAGGGCCCCAAGGGTACCCGCAGCTTTCATGCAACGGATGATGTGACCGTAGCGCTTGAGGACAACGCGATCAGCGTGTCGCCACGCGGTTCTTCCAAGCGCGCACGCCAGCAGTGGGGCATGAGCCGCACGCAGGTGCAAAACTGTGTGACCGGTGTCACCGACGGCTTCAAGAAAGAGCTTGAGATCAGCGGTGTCGGTTATCGTGCGGCGGTGCAGGGCAAGGTGCTGAAGCTGAGCCTGGGCTATTCGCATGACGTGGATTTCGAGATACCCGACGGCGTGACGATCGCCGCGCCCAAACCTACCGAGGTGGTGATCGAGGGCATCGATCAGCAGGTCGTGGGTCAGGTCGCGGCTAACATCCGCAAATGGCGGGTACCCGAACCCTATAAGGGCAAGGGCATCAAGTACAAAGACGAATTCATCTTCCGTAAGGAAGGCAAGAAGAAATAAGGATGCTGGCATATGGCAAACAGTAGAAGAAGTCTGTTCCAGAAGCGCCGCATGCGCGTCCGGAGCAAACTGCGGAAGACGGCGAACGGCCGTCCCCGCCTGAGCGTTCATCGTTCGTCCAAGAACATCTCGGTCCAGCTGATCGACGACGTCCAGGGTACGACCCTGGCGGCCGCATCCAGCCTCGAGAAGGATTTGGGTGTCGTGGGCAAGAACAATGTTGAGGCCGCAGCCAAGGTGGGTGCGGCGATCGCCGAGCGTGCCAAGAAAGCCGGTGTCGAAGAGTGCTACTTCGACCGTGGCGGCTTTCTGTTTCATGGGAAGGTCAAGGCGCTTGCCGATGCCGCCCGTGAAGGCGGACTGAAGTTTTAAGGAGCGATTGTTATGGCAAGAGAAGGTCAACGCCGCGACCGTCGCGACAGGGACGAAACGCCTGAATTCGCGGACCGTCTGGTGGCGATTAACCGCGTGTCCAAGACAGTGAAAGGGGGCAAGCGCTTTGGCTTTGCTGCCTTGGTCGTGGTTGGCGATCAAAAGGGCCGCGTGGGCTTTGGCAAGGGTAAGGCCAAGGAAGTACCCGAGGCTATCCGCAAGGCTACCGAGGCCGCCAAGCGCGGGATGATCCGCGTACCGCTGCGTGAGGGGCGGACTCTGCACCACGACATGCAGGGCCGGCATGGCGCAGGCAAGGTTGTGATGCGGACAGCGCCACAGGGAACCGGGATTATCGCCGGTGGTCCGATGCGCGCCGTGTTCGAAATGCTGGGCATCCAGGACGTGGTGGCGAAGTCCACTGGGTCGCAGAACCCCTACAACATGATCCGCGCCACGATGGATGGACTTAAGAAAGAGGCCAGCCCGCGCCATGTCGCCGCCCGCCGCGGCAAAAAGGTGGCCGAGATTTTGCCCAAGGCTCCGGAAGCAGCGCCCGCTGCCGAGGCGGCCGAACCCGCGGAGGCCTAGGTCATGGCAAAGACAATCGTGGTGAAACAGGTGGGCTCGCCCATCCGCCGCCCGGCCGAACAGCGCGCAACGCTGGTTGGTCTGGGTCTGAACAAGATGCACAAGACCCGCGAGCTCGAAGACACCCCAGCTGTCCGGGGTATGGTTAACAAGATCCCGCATCTGGTTGAGATCGTCGAAGAGCGCGGGTGACGTATCAATGGTTGGGTGTTGAACCCATCCCGTTAAACGCCGTGGTCGGCCGCTCCCGTCGCTGGGGGCCGTATCCGGCAATAGGAGAAGCGACATGAAACTGAACGAACTGCGTGATAACCCGGGCGCGACCAAGAAAGCCAAACGCATTGGCCGTGGGCCAGGGTCGGGCAAGGGTAAAACCGGTGGTCGCGGGATAAAGGGACAAAAGTCCCGTTCGGGCGTAGCGATCAATGCCTATGAGGGTGGCCAGATGCCGCTTTATATGCGGCTGCCCAAGCGTGGCTTCAACAAACCGAATGCCCGCAAGTTTGCAGTCATAAATCTGAATGTCCTCCAGAAGTTTGTGGATGCCGGCAAAATTGATGCCAAGATCCCAGTTACCGAGGATCTTCTGGTTGAATGCGGTCTGGTCCGGCGCAAGCTGGATGGCGTGAGGCTGCTGGCCAAAGGCGAGATATCCGCGAAACTCGACATCACGGTGACCGGCGCGTCCAAGGCTGCCGTCGAAGCGGTTGAGAAAGCTGGCGGCAAAGTGACCCTGCCTGAGGTTGCAGCCGCGGAATAAGGTTGTGGGCTTGGTCCACGCACCTTACATCGGATAACAGCGTTTCGCGCCGTGTGAGCACCCGCTGCTCCGCGGCGCAATCTTGGGAGGCCGGTTCATGGCATCAGCAGCGGAGCAAATGGCCGCTAACCTCAGTTGGGCGTCCTTTGGCAAAGCCAAGGAGCTTCAGGCGAGGATCCTCTTCGCTCTGGGTCTTTTGATCGTCTACCGCATCGGCACCTATATCCCTGTGCCCGGCATCGACACGATTGCGCTGCAGCAGTTCTTCGATCAGGCGCAGCAGGGCATCGGCGGAATGCTCAACATGTTCACCGGTGGGGCCGTCAGCCGTATGGCGATCTTTGCCCTTGGCATCATGCCGTATATCTCGGCTTCGATTATCGTGCAACTGATGACAGCCATGGTGCCGCAGCTGGAGCAGTTGAAGAAGGACGGCGAAGCGGGGCGCAAGAAGATCAACCAGTACACCCGGTATGGCACCGTTTTTCTGGCCACGTTCCAGGCGTACGGCATCTCTGTCGGGCTTGAGGGGCAGGGCCTCGTGCTCGATCCGGGGTGGTACTTCCGTGCCTCCTGCGTGATCACGCTGGTGGGCGGAACCATGTTTCTGTTGTGGCTGGGAGAGCAGATCACCCAGCGCGGTATTGGCAACGGCGTCTCGCTGATCATCTTTGTGGGCATTATTGCCGAACTTCCGGCTGCGTTGGCACAGTTCTTCAGCCAGGGCCGTTCCGGTGTGATCAGCCCGGCTGTGATCATTGGTATCATGGTCATGGCAGTGGTCGTGATCATGTTCATCGTCTTTATCGAGCGTGCCCTGCGGAAAATTCACATTCAGTATCCCCGACGCCAGGTCGGACAAAAGATGTATGGCGGCGAATCCTCGAACCTCCCCGTCAAACTGAACCCTGCCGGGGTTATCCCGCCGATCTTTGCATCCTCGCTGTTGCTGCTGCCAACGACCATATCGACGTTTTCCGGTGGCGGCGGGACCGGCGCCCTGGGACTGGTTTCAGCCTACTTCGGCAGGGGACAACCGTTGTACCTGCTGACCTTTGTCGCGCTGATCGTGTTCTTCTCGTACTTCTACACGGCCAATGTCTCGTTCAAGTCCGAGGATGTCGCCGACAACCTTAAAAAGCAGGGGGGCTTTGTTCCCGGCATACGACCTGGGCCCCGAACAGTGGAATACCTGGATTATGTGGTAAGCCGCTTGCTGGTCGTCGGATCCGCGTATCTGGCTGCGGTATGTCTGTTGCCTGAGATTTTGATTTCACAATGGGGTATTCCGTTCTACTTTGGGGGCACCTCGCTTCTCATCGTGGTTTCGGTCACGATGGACACCATTACCCAGGTCCAATCACACATGCTGGCGCATCAGTATGAGGGTCTGATCGAAAAATCTAAGCTGCGGGGCAAGGGACGGAAGAAAACACGACGATGAATATAATTCTGCTTGGCCCGCCGGGTGCGGGAAAGGGGACCCAAGCCCATAAGCTGGTTGAGCAGCGGGGAATGGTTCAACTCTCGACCGGGGATATGCTCCGCGCGGCGCGGACATCCGGCACCGAAATGGGACAGCAGGTAGCAGCGATCATGGATGCGGGCTCGCTTGTTACAGACGAGATTGTCATTGGCCTGATTTCCGAACAACTGGATGCCGGGGTCGGCGAACACGGTCTGATATTCGACGGTTTTCCCCGCACCCTTGCGCAGGCGGATGCGCTTGGCGAACTGCTCACGGCGAAAAACAAGACGCTGGATGCTGTCGTGGAAATGCAGATCCAAGACGATGAGGAACTGGTGCGCCGGGTCTCGGGCCGATTTACCTGCGGCAACTGTGGCGCTGTCTATCACGACGTAACGAAGCCGGCCGAAGCCGATGGAACTTGCAGCGTCTGTGGGTCGTCGGATTTCAAACGTCGCGCGGATGATAATGCCGATACGATGCGGACGCGGCTGTTGGCCTATTACAAGGAAACTTCGCCGCTGATCGGGTACTACTATGCCAATAATGCGCTAAAGAGCATCAACGGTCTTGGGGATATCGACGAGGTTGGTGCCCAGCTGCACGCCATCCTCGACGGGGCATACTAGGCCGCGGATTCCGATATATGGGCCGAGCCGCGGAGCGGGTTTTATCGGGCCGCCATTACCCGAACCGAAGCGATTTGAACAAACGCCTCGTTTGGGGTTGACACCCTTTAATTCCTGCATATTTTACCGACTTCTCTCAAAGACTGAGTCGTCCGACCCACCCTTAGGAGATCCCAAGCCCACCAGCGTGTCTGCAGGTGGGCTTTCGTTGTGAAAAAAGGTTCCGGGACTACGGAACCGCAACCCAGACGGAGAGACCATTTGGCCCGAATTGCAGGGGTAAACATCCCCACCAACAAGCGCGTGCATATCGCGTTGACCTATATTCACGGCATTGGAAATGCGTCAGCGAAACAGATCTGCGACGCCGTCGGAATAGACGAAAGCCGCCGTGTAAATGAACTGTCCGATGCCGAAGTTTTGCAGGTTCGCGAGCATATCGACGCGAACATGATGGTCGAAGGCGACCTGCGCCGTGAAAAGTCCATGAACATCAAACGTCTGATGGACCTGGGGTGCTATCGTGGCCTGCGCCATCGCCGTGGCCTGCCGGTGCGCGGTCAGCGCACCCACACCAACGCCCGCACCCGCAAGGGCCCGGCGAAACCCATCGCTGGCAAGAAGAAGTAGGGGCGGAACGATGGCACGTGATACAAAGCTGCGCGCAAAGAAAAAGGTCAAGAAGAACATCTCGGCCGGAGTTGCGCATGTAAACGCAAGTTTCAACAACACAAAGATCCTGATCGCCGACGTCCAGGGCAACGCGATTGCCTGGTCAAGCGCCGGGACTATGGGCTTCAAGGGGAGCCGTAAGTCCACACCTTATGCTGCACAGTTGGCGGCTGAAGACGCAGGCAAGAAGGCGCAAGAACACGGCATGCGGACTCTCGAAGTCGAAGTGCAGGGACCGGGCTCGGGACGTGAGAGCGCGCTGCGCGCGCTGGGCGCCGTGGGATTTACGATCACAGCAATCCGCGATGTGACACCGATTGCCCATAACGGCTGTCGGCCGCCCAAGCGCCGGCGCGTCTGACCGATGATACATGGGGGAGGGTGCGCGACAAATACTGCGCGAAACTATCCCCCTGAGACTGACCCTCGAGGGCGATCGCTCCCCCGGATCGGAGCGGTTGCAAGGATGGAGGCCCGACTATGATCCATAAGAATTGGCAAGAACTCATCCGGCCCACTGGGCTGGACATTAAGCCAGGTGCCGATGCCATGCGCCTGGCCACCGCCACGGCCGAGCCGCTTGAGCGGGGGTTCGGCCTGACCCTCGGCAACGCGTTGCGCCGTGTCTTGCTCAGCTCGCTTCAGGGTGCGGCGATCACCTCGGTGCAGATCGACAATGTGCTGCACGAGTTTTCTTCCGTCGACGGTGTGCGCGAGGATGTGACGGACATCGTTCTGAACCTCAAGGGCGTGAGCCTGAAGATGGAGGTTGAGGGCCCTAAACGCCTGTCGATCAACAAATCGGGCCCCGGTGTCGTGATCGCGGGTGACATTGCCGAAAGCGCGGGCATCGAGATTCTGAACAGGGATCATGTGATCTGTCACCTCGATGATGGTGCCAGCCTGTACATGGAACTGACTGTTGAGACCGGAAAAGGCTATGTCGCGGCAGACAAGAACCGCCCCGAGGACGCGCCGATCGGCATGATCTCGGTCGATGCCCTGTTCTCGCCCGTCAAGAAGGTCAGCTACAAGGTTGAGCCGACCCGCGAGGGTCAGGTTCTGGACTATGACAAGCTGACGCTGAACATCGAGACCGACGGATCAGTCACACCTGAAGACGCGATCGCCTATGGCGCGCGGATCCTGCAGGATCAGTTGGGCGTCTTCGTCAACTTCGATGAGCCCGAGGCGGCGGGACGCGCCGAGGAAGAGGATGATCTCGAGTTTAACCCGCTCCTGCTGAAGAAAGTGGATGAACTTGAGCTTTCGGTGCGCTCGGCAAATTGCCTGAAGAATGATAACATCGTTTACATAGGTGATTTGATCCAGAAAACCGAGGCCGAGATGCTGCGCACCCCGAATTTCGGGCGGAAATCCTTGAATGAAATCAAGGAAGTCCTTACCGGGATGGGGCTGCATCTGGGTATGGATATCGTTGACTGGCCCCCCGACAATATCGAGGATCTGGCCAAGAAGTTCGAAGACCAGTTCTAATCGAAACGGGTGGTCGGCAGTGGCCACCCACCCCCGGGCAATCCCGCCCCAAGGAGCGCAGCGCCCACGCAGGGCTGCCGGACAAAGTATAAATCGAAGGATACCTCGCATGCGTCACGGTAATGGATACCGCAAACTGAACCGTACACACGAGCATCGAAAGGCGATGTTCGCGAATATGGCCTCCAGTCTGATTGAACATGAACAGATCAAGACAACGCTTCCGAAGGCGAAAGAACTCAAGCCAATCGTGGAAAAGCTGATCACACTGGGCAAGCGCGGTGATCTGCACGCGCGGCGGCTGGTCCACAGCCGGATCCGGCAGGACGCGGCTGTTGCCAAGCTGATGGATGTCTTGGGCCCACGCTACAAGGACCGCCAGGGCGGCTGTGTGCGGGTTCTGAAAGCTGGATTTCGATACGGCGACATGGCTCCGATGGCGATTGTCGAATTGGTTGATCGCGATCCGGATGCAAAGGGTGCGGGTGACAAAGCGCGTGTGGCGCTGGAATTGGAAGCGACCGACGAATAGACGCTGCTGCACATAGGGAATTTTGATCGCCCAAATGGGCGATCTTTTTTGTGAATTGAAATAATTGTCACAAATCGCTGTGTGATCACGGATAATTTGCTGATCCGTGTTTGAAATACACCCTATGTTTCCCCTTATAATAGGAAAGACATAGGGGACACAGCAACATGAGTATTATCGAAGCTATGCCCAACCGCAGGGCTATTCTAACGGGCGGCGCCGCATCGGCGATGGCGTGGTCAATCGTAAGTCAAACGCGCGCAGCTGAGAACTTCTTGCCCGGTATCAGCAATGACTTCGCGTTCGAAGTCACCCGCACCGAGGAGGAATGGCGCGAACGGTTGGGCGAGAACGTCTACAAGATCATGCGCAGAGGCGAGACTGAGTTTCCAACCTCCAGCGACTATTGGAACGTAAACACGCCCGGGGTCTATCACTGCAAGGGGTGCGACCTGCCGCTCTACTCATCAGAGTGGTATTCACCGCAGCAGATCGGGTTTGTATTTTTCAAACATGCAGACCCGGATTCTGTCCTTACCGGTATCCACACGACCGATTACAACGGGAGTCTCGCTACACCTAAGGTGATGATCGAGGTGCATTGCAGACGCTGTGGCGGGCATTTGGGGCATATCCTCTTGATCAATGGCGAGGTTCTGCACTGCATCAATGGGACGGCGTTGGTGCTAAAACCGGCCGAAGCCTGATCTGTCGCGTACCGCTGGACACCTCGGTTTGCTCTGCTAGCCTGAATGTGTGACAGCGCGAAGACTTAGGGGATGCGGCGGTGGCTGATCTATTCGACACCACCCCTGATGAACCTGGCAAAGATGCGGGGGCCGAAGAACCGGCCCCGAAACGGCCGCTCGCCGAACAGCTGCGCCCGACGCATCTGTCAGAGGTTGTCGGGCAGGGACATATCCTGGGGCCTGAGGGCAGCCTCACGCGCATGATCGGTACTGGCGCGATCCCCTCGTTGATATTCTGGGGTCCCCCCGGCGTCGGTAAAACCACAATCGCCCGTCTGCTTGCGCAGGAAACTGACCTGACCTTTGTCCAGATCAGCGCGATTTTCACCGGTGTGCAGGATCTACGGAAGACCTTTGATGCGGCGGCATTGCGCCATGCGAACGGCGCTGGGACACTGCTGTTTGTCGACGAAATCCATCGGTTCAACAAAGCGCAGCAGGACAGCTTTCTCCCGCATGTGGAGTCCGGGGTAATAACGCTGGTCGGGGCCACAAACGAAAATCCATCTTTCGAGTTGAACGCCGCATTGCTCAGCCGTGCCCAGGTGCTGATCCTCGAACGACTGGCCGCAGCGGATATGGGCCAATTGCTGGCGCGCGCCGAAACCGCGCTAAAACGTAGGTTGCCGGTGACCGATAGCGCGCGGGACCACCTGATTGATATGGCAGACGGTGACGGGCGGGCATTGCTGAACCTGGCGGAGCAGGCGTTCATATGGTCCGATGGTCCCATTGATACGGACGGGCTTGCCGCCCGCTTGAATAGAACAGCGCCCAAGTACGACAAGTCCGGCGATGCGCACTACAATCTGATATCCGCGCTGCACAAGTCAGTGCGGGGGTCCGATCCAGATGCGTCGCTGTACTGGTTTGCGCGGATGCTGGAAGGGGGCGAGGACCCACGCTTTCTGGCGCGGCGCATCACACGCATGGCAGTTGAGGACATTGGGCTTGCAGATCCCCAGGCACAGTCGATCTGTCTGGACGCCTGGCAAACCTATGAGCGGTTGGGCAGCCCCGAGGGGGAACTGGCGCTGGCTGGCGCAGTGGTTTATCTGGCGCTTGCACCCAAGTCCAATGCGGTATATCGGGCTTTTTCTGAAGCACGGAAGCTTGCGGTGCAGACCGGTACACTTCCGCCTCCCAAACATATCCTTAATGCGCCTACTGCCTTCATGAAAGAAGCAGGCTACGGCAAGGACTACGCATATGATCATGACGCCCCGGATGGGTTTTCGGGGCAGAATTACTTCCCGGAATCAGTTATACCTGTGAACATGTATACACCTATACAGCGTGGTTTTGAGCGAGACCTTGCAAAAAGGCTCACATATTTTCAACAGCTGCGAAAAAAGCGTGACCGGTAACTTGAATATTTTGTGAATTCAGCGCATCGTTTGAAAAAGTTTAGGAATTTCCCGATGCCTAAAGCCTTTGACATTGTGCAAGTTGTCTACAAAACCCGGCCGATCCTCCCGTCCGACGATGGAACACGGGTGCTTGACGGTTTGACAAGCGGTGATTCTGACCGGCTGACAGGGCTGAATGTAGCCTTTGGTGATAACTTGGTAGGAATCATCGAGGGCCCAGAGCCGGTTGTATTCGACAGGATGGAGCAATTAACAGCGGATCATCGGGTTCCAGGCATTAATGTATTGCGCGAAGCAACCGTTAAGAAACGGCGGTTTAGCAGTTGGAGTAGCTACGCCGTATGCGAAGGTACACAGCGCGAAGAAGATGTGTCGCTTGCCAATCTATTTGCAGAGCGCCTCTCACGTGCGTTGTATAGTCACAGTTGACTTCAGATATGTGCGCGTTGAATTAGTTTTCAAATTCTGAATTCTTACTGCGGAACCGCTGTCTGTATGGAACGATGATATGCAAAACACTGCGCAACATTCTGGGGAAAGGCTGAGTGACCAGCCGCGTTCAAGTTCGCTGTTGCGTTTTGGATACCGGTCCGAACTGGCCGGACCCCATTCGGTTCCTGTGCTGCGCGCTATCGGCCATTCAACGTGGCGTAACAACCAGCGTTATCAGATCACAGGTCATCTGACTCTGCAGGACGGGCGTTTCTATCAGGTGATGGAGGGCGTGGCCGAGGCTGTCGCGTTGCTGTCCGCTTCAATTCTATCGGATCCGCGGCACCATAACATTGTGGTTGAAGGGTATCAGGCATTGTCCGAACGGCAATACCCCGACTGGCGGCTAATTGGCTTCGATGACATTATGCCGATGTCGGATCTCAATGCGATCGATATAAAATCTGATCCGTCTTCCGTACACTACCTCAGTTCCATTCAGAAAGAGGGCTGACCTCCTCCGGTTTCCGGCCCGGACCTTGACAATTACGGGGCGCTGCTGTGTGTGGCCCATGGCAAGGTTCGTGAGGGTAGTCCGCAAATGGACCCGCTTCTACAGGTGGCAATAGGGGGCGCACTAGGGGCGTCCGTGCGGTACTTAACCGTGCTCTGGACTGTGCACATCTGGGGTGCGGGCTTTCCCTGGGGTGTGATCGCGGTAAACGTTGTCGGGTGCCTGCTCATGGGCGCGCTTGTCGGCGCGCTTGGGACCCGGTTTGCAGGGGCGCCGCTGATCCTGACCGGTGTGCTGGGCGGCTTCACAACATTCTCTGCCTTTTCAATTGACACGCTGACGCTGTTTGAGAACGGCTCTCCGGTGCTTGCCTTGCTTTATGTGGGTGCGACCGTTCTTGCCTCACTCGCCGCCTGCGCCCTTGGTTTTTTCGTCGCGCGGGGGGCCATAGCGTGAGTGGTGTACAGCGGGTCGTGTTGAGCTCCGAAGCCGAAAATCAGCGTTTGGACAGGTGGTTTCGCAAGCAGTTTCCACATGTGAGCCAGGGCCATATCGAAAAGCTGTGCCGAAAGGGGGAAATCCGCCTCGACGGCGGGCGGGTGAAGGCTTCGACGCGGCTTGCGGAAGGTCAGTCCCTGCGTATTCCGCCGCTTCCGGACGAGGCGACGACACCTAAGCCACGTTCAGCGGCCATCAGCGACAGTGACATCGGCTACATGCGTGGTCTGGTGATATACAAGGATGACCACGTCATCGCCCTGAACAAGCCGCCTGGTTTGCCGGTTCAGGGTGGGTCAAACCAGAACAGGCATATCGATGGATTGGCCGGTGCATTGTCCTTCGACCGGGAGGATACACCGCGTTTGGTGCACCGCCTGGACAAGGACACTTCGGGGGTGTTGATACTCGCGCGAAGTGGTCAGGCCGCGGCAGGGTTGGCGCGGGCGTTCCAATCCCGTGAGACACGCAAGATCTATTGGGCGGCTGTTGCCGGCGTGCCCCGCCCACCCATGGGCACGATACGATACGGACTGATCAAAGCGTCGGGTCACGGACCGAAAGGCGAGGGGGAGCGGATGCATTGTATCCATCCCGATGCGGTCGGTCAGACAGCAGGCGCCAAACACGCCACCACCGACTTTGCCGTGCTGACAGCAGTGGCCAAACGTGCGGCTTGGGTCGCACTGGCGCCGATCACCGGGCGCACGCATCAATTGCGGGCCCATATGGCCGAGATCGGCCACCCCATTGTCGGAGACGGGAAATACGGCGGCAGCACGCAGGTCAATGCAGGCGACGGTTGGGGTGCACAGCTGGGCGGTGCGGTCAGCCGAAAGCTGCACCTCCATGCCCGGCACCTGTCGCTGTCGCATCCTGTGACCGGTGCTGTGCTGTCGCTGACGGCGCCATTGCCCGAGCATATGGCGCGAACATGGCAACTGATGGGGTGGGAGGCTTCCGATGTTTCCGCCGACCCCTTCGAGAGTCTGGCGTGAGCCATCGGGCCCCCGCATGAGCTGGACGCCAAAGAAGCGGTTTTGGACCGAGGTTCGCGTGTCCGATGCTAACGGCGGGTACTGCGTTCTGCTGGACGGCCGCCCTATGCGCACACCGGCCAAGGCGGACCTTCTTCTTCCGACCCGGACGCTGGCCCTTGCGGTCGCCCAAGAATGGGAGGCGCAGGAAGAGGCGCTTCGACCGGACCAGATGCCGCTGACCCGTGCCAGCAACTCAGCAATCGACAAAGTAACTCCGAACAGGGCGTCGGTCGCTGACATGATTGCCGAATATGGCAGCACGGATATGCTGTGCTATCGAGAGCCGCACGTACAGCCGTTGTCGCAACGTCAGGCCGCAGACTGGGACCCCTGGCTGGACTGGGCGCATCGGCGTTTTGATGTACGCCTGCAAAGTGCAGCGGGCGTAATGCATATTGATCAGCCAGCAGAGGCGATCCAACGCCTGACGTCAGAAGTGCATGGCTACGACCCCTTTCCGCTGACGGCGTTGCATGACCTGGTGACGTTGAGCGGCTCGCTCATCTTGGGTCTTGCGATCGCAGAAGGGGCTTTGGACGCGCAGGAGGCCTGGCGGATCAGCCGTCTTGACGAACAGTGGCAAGAGGACCTCTGGGGGTTGGATGATGAGGCTCAGGCGTTAACGGAAAGCCGCCGCATGGCCTTTACCGCGGCGGCCCAATTGCTGGATTTGTTGAAAGGGACGGGCAAATGACCACTAATCCGCGCTTTGTAGACAGGTTGGAGGAGCTGCCTGATCGCTCGGTCATTGCCTCAATGAGCGGTCTTGCGTTTCTACAGTCCATCGCAGACGGAACCTTGCCCGGTCCACCGATTGCCAGGGTTCTGGGCTACTCCCTTGAGAGTGTCGAGGCAGGGCAGGTGGTGTTCCGTGCAACACCGCTCTTTGACGCGATGAACCCTATCGGATCCATCCATGGTGGCTGGTATGGCACGCTGCTGGACAGTTGCATGTCCTGTGCCGTTCAATCGCGTCTGCCGAAGGGATCTGGCTACACAACCCTTGAGTACAAGGTCAGCCTGTTGCGCCCAATGGTCCCGGATGGCACCGAAGTGCGCGCCATCGGCACAACTATACATGTCGGTCGTAGGACCGGAACGGCCGAAGGGCGGATCGTTGGAGTGAACGACGGGAAGACCTATGCAACCGGCACGGCGACCTGTCTTGTAATGGATATTGGCAGCTGATTCGTGCTAGTCAGGTAGTCAGGTGACTGATTTCGGGCACGGCTCCTGGAAACACATTCAAACTGCCTGAAAAACTATCAAATAATGCGTGGGCGCAGCGTTCTGATTCCGATTGTACACTTGACCTTTTGGTGACTTTTACCATTGTCTACGCACGGCCAGGGAGAGTTGGCCACAACAATCGAGTGCTGAATTTACACATGCACAGCCCATGCCCGGGCAAAACAGGAAGAGGTAAATCATGAAAAAGTCCGTAATTCTCAGTACACTTGTCGTCGGCGGGCTGTCTGTCGGCGCGGCAGGTGCTGCGACGCTGGATGACGTCAAAAGCAACGGTATATTGAAATGCGGTGTAACCACGGGACTGGTCGGATTTGCAGCACCCGATGCAAACGGGGTTTGGGAAGGTTTTGATGTCGCTGTGTGCCGCGCAGTGGCCGCGGCAGTTCTGAACGACAGCAATGCGGTTGAATTCGTGCCCACCACGGGGAAAACACGCTTCACTGCTTTGGCCTCCGGTGAAATCGACATGCTGGCGCGGAACACCACCTGGACATTCAGCCGGGATGTCGATCTGAAGTTCACCTTTGTCGGTGTAAACTACTATGACGGACAGGGCTTCATGGTCCGCAAGGATCTGGGCGTCGCGTCGGCCACCGAACTGGATGGTGCAACAGTATGCATCCAGACCGGCACCACGACCGAGCTGAACCTGGCGGACTACTTCCGCGCCAACAACATCAGCTACCAGCCGGTGCCCATTGAAACCAATGCCGAGGCGCAACCGCTTTATCTGGATGGTGCCTGCGACGTTTACACCACCGACGCCTCGGGTCTGGCCGCCACACGTGCCGCTTTCGAGGATGCCGATGCGCATATGCTCCTGCCCGAGATCATCTCGAAAGAGCCTCTCGGTCCGCTTGTGCGGCATGGCGACGAACAATGGGCGGATATCGTCCGTTGGACGCTCAATGCGCTGATCACAGCGGAAGAGCTTGGTGTGACATCGGCAAATCTGGATCAGATGGCGGCCGGAAGCGACAATCCGGAAATCAACCGCCTGCTGGGCACCGAAGGTGAACTTGGTGCGATGCTGGGACTGGACGCTGACTGGGCCAAGAATGCGATCGCAGTGGCCGGAAACTACGGCGAGATCTTTGCCGCAAATATTGGCGAAGGCACGCCAATCGCATTGGCGCGCGGGCTAAACGCGCAATGGACCCAAGGCGGCCTGATCTACTCGCCGCCGTTCCGCTAAAAGCTCAACAGGGCGCGCCACACCGGCGCGCCCTGTTTGGTTTCGGCGGTAAAGCCTTTGAATATCAGATAACAACGACCCTTTGCCTGGGCAGGCCGGACAAACCGGCCGCCATAATCAAATGGTATAGGGCGAACCAACAGTAAAGAGAGGTGCGGCCGATGTCCGCCATATCCGACGAAACGGCCCCGTCGTTCCGCCTGTCGATGCTCATAAACGACACACGTTACAGGTCGTTAACGTTCCAAGGCATCGCACTTCTGCTTTTGATCCTGTTCATGGCCTATATGGGGATGAACCTGGTCACGAATCTGGCGGCGGCAGGGCTGAATATCTCGTACAATTTCCTGGGCGAGATTGCAGGATATGACATTAACCAAAGATTGATCGAGTACGACAGCCAGTCGTCCCATCAGCGTGCAGCGCTCGTCGGGGTGCTCAATACTCTTCTGGTCGCGTTTTTGGGATGTGTTACCGCCACGATCCTTGGGGTCACCGCGGGCGTGCTGCGTCTATCGGGCAACTGGCTGATCGCCAAACTTATGGCGATTTATGTCGAGGCATTCAGAAACGTGCCTGTGCTGATCTGGATCCTGATAATCAACACGGTTGTAACCGTCCTTCCGGCGCCCCGTGCCTATCGCGGTGAAACGCCCGAGGTGGAAATGCTGTTTGGGATGATCGCCTATACCAACCGCGGAATTTATTTTCCCGCGCCGGTTTGGGGTCCTGGCTCAATGGTGGTTGTGGCCACCTTTATCCTGTCGGTGATCGGCGTTTTCGCTTACCGCCGGTACGCCACCCAACAGTTATACGCCACGGGTAAGCTGCTGCCGATGGGGTGGCCAAGTCTGGCAATCTTTTTCGTACCGACGATCCTGATGTATCTGATCATGGGTATGCCCATCGGCGTGGAGTACCCAGAGCTTGCAGGTTTTAACTTCTCCGGTGGTATCGAAGTACAGCGACCGCTGATTGCGCTTTGGCTTGCGTTGTCGATCTATACCGGAGCTTTTATCGCCGAGAACGTGCGCGCCGGAATTATGGCGGTAAGCAAGGGTCAGACCGAAGCGGCAAATGCCCTTGGCCTGCGTCCAAGCCGTACCATGAACTTGGTTGTCTTGCCGCAGGCCCTGCGGGTGATCATCCCGCCGCTGATCAGCCAATACCTTAACATCACCAAGAACTCATCGCTGGCGATCGCTGTGGGCTATGCCGATATCACAGCAACCCTGGGGGGGATTACGCTCAACCAGACGGGGCGAGCGATTGAGGCGGTACTGCTGCTGATGCTGTTCTACCTCACGATCTCGCTCCTGATATCGGCGGGTATGAACCTCTATAACCGAAGCGTTGCGTTGAAGGAGCGGTAGGATGACACAAAAGATCGAAAGCTCCGTCGCCTATGTGCGCACTGAAACCCTTCCGGAGTTGCCTCCGCCCGCCAGCGAAACCGGTGCCATTAAGTGGCTGAGGGAGAACCTTTTTTCCTCAATACCGAACGGCATACTCACGATCCTGTCGCTTTGGGCCATTTACGCTATTCTTTCCGGGGTCATCCCTTGGGTCATGAACGGCGTTTGGGATGCGGCCAGCATCCGTGAGTGCCGCGAGCTGTTGGCCGGGGCCAGCGGGGGTTGTTTCGCGGTGATATCCGAACGATGGCACCAGTTGCTGTTCGGGATAGCCTATCCTCAGGGGGCGTATTGGCGGCCGACACTGGCCTTTGTGCTCCTGTTCGTCGCTGTTGCGCCGGTTTTGTTTTCCAGCCTGCCGCGGCAGTTGTTGTTTGCTACCCTTATATATCCGTTCGTGGCCTTTTGGCTGCTGTGGGGCGGGTCGGCCCTTGTCTCAATCGCGGCATTCGCGGGCGTTACCGTCGGGTATCTGGTCTACGGGCGGCTTGTATCGCAGAGCTTTGCGATGGGGATGCTGGGCGGCGTGGTCGCGACCTTTGCCTCGTGGTGGGCGTTCGGGTTGATCACCGACCTTGCGCCCTGGGCCCTCTATATAGACGAAGTGGCTTCGCGTGACATGGGCGGCTTTATGCTGAACATGATCCTTGGCACAGTCTGTGTATCGCTTAGCCTTCCGATTGGGATTGTTCTCGCGCTTGGACGCCAGTCGGATATGCTGATCATCAAGTGGATCTGTGTGATTTTCATCGAGTTTATACGCGGCGTGCCCCTGATCACCTTGCTGTTTGTGGCCAGCGTCGTCCTTGCCTACTTCTTCCCGCCGGGCAGCACGCAGGATCTGATCCTAAGGGTGATCATCATGATTACCCTGTTCTCGTCGGCCTATATTGCCGAGGTGATCCGTGGCGGTCTTGCGGCCCTTCCGCGTGGCCAATACGAAGCTGCCGACAGCCTTGGGCTCGATTACCCCCAAGCCATGCGGCTGATCATCCTGCCGCAAGCGCTCAAGATCTCGATCCCCGGTATCGTCAACGTCGCAGTCGGGTTGTTTAAGGACACGACGCTTGTTTCGGTCATTTCGATGTTCGATCTAGTCGGCGCCATCCGTGGGCCGATCCTGGCCTCGACCGAGTGGAACGGTGTGTATTGGGAACTGTGGGGCTTTGCGGCGCTGTTGTTCTTCATCGTCTGCTACTCGATCTCGCAATATTCCCAATGGTTGGAGCGCAAGCTCGCAACCGATCACCGCTAAGGGGGACCGTGCTATGAACCAACCGGCACAGATGACCGTTTCCGATGAAATCGCGATCGATATAACCGCGATGAACAAATGGTATGGCTCGTTTCACGTGTTGCGCGACGTCAATCTGACGGTAAACAGGGGCGAGCGGATCGTGATCTGTGGCCCGTCCGGCTCGGGCAAATCGACACTGATCCGTTGTATCAATCGACTTGAGGAACACCAAAAGGGTCAAATCATTGTCGATGGGATCGAGTTGACCAGCGACTTGAAGAATATCGACAAGATCCGCTCGGAAGTCGGAATGTGCTTCCAGCACTTCAACTTGTTCCCGCATCTGACAATCCTGGAAAACTGCACGCTGGCGCCGATCTGGGTGCGCAAGACGCCCAAAAGGGAAGCCGAGGCGACGGCGATGCATTTCCTTGAGAAGGTCAAGATCCCCGAGCAGGCCGACAAGTATCCGGGTCAGCTTTCGGGCGGGCAGCAACAGCGTGTGGCGATTGCACGTAGCCTGTGCATGAAACCGCGTATCATGCTCTTTGACGAGCCGACCTCGGCACTGGACCCCGAAATGATCAAAGAGGTGCTCGACACAATGATCGAGCTGGCTGAAGAGGGGATGACCATGCTGTGCGTGACCCATGAAATGGGTTTCGCCCGACAGGTTGCTAACCGGGTGATCTTTATGGATCAGGGCCAGATTGTGGAGCAGAATGAGCCTGAGGAGTTCTTCAACAATCCGAAATCTGACAGGACAAAACTGTTCCTGAGCCAAATTCTGGGGCACTGAAGCGGTATCTCATCGACCCGTTGTTGGGCGGGTCGCATTCCGTCCACAGCTGCCGCGACACGCAGTCTGGGCCCCCTATCGCGGGGCTATGCGGCTTACGCCGACGCCGTAAGCTGCCTGGGGACAATCCAGTTCGCGAGCGTGCCGGGCGCTTTTGTGATCGCATCCCAATCATCGACGTCAAATCTGATCACAGCGGTCGCCCCGGTCGGATAGGATGACAGTGCGGCCGGTACCTCGGTTTCCCGCAGTGTATGTTCCGCAACCGATGCAACAGTTGGGTTGTGGCCGATGATCAATGCGCTGTCGGATTCAAGTTTGCCCAACAGACTAAAGTAGCCGGATGGAACAGCATCATAGAGATCGTCCACGAGTTTAACGGGAACCTGGTCTTCCATTGCCAGCCCTTCCCAGGTTTCCCGGGTCCGTTGCGCGCTGGACACCAGCGCCAGATCTGGGATGTGGTTGTGTTCCCGTAACCAGGCGCCCAGGGCCCTCGCATTCTCCTCACCGCGGGGTGCCAGGCTTCGATCAAAGTCTGGCTGATCGGGTATTGGCGCCGCGGCTTTGGTGTGACGCATCAGTATCAGGGTCTTCATCATGCACTCCGCTGAAAGGCTGCCATATGAAATGCCGATTGTGCGGTGCTGCGCAAGCCCTGCCCGACCGGACATGCACGGCGAACCAGGCATCCCGACAAACAGGCACTGCCCGCGTCCGTCTTCAAGTGGGAGCGGCACAGAGGCACATCGTATCCCGTCGGGTCCAATGCGGTGACGGGGCAGGCGGTCCGGCATGGCTGATCCGTGCAGCTGTCGCAGGGCGAGGTCTGGCGACTGACCGGAACCGGATCGGCCAGGGTAAGCGCCCCTCGAAACGACGTCATCAGCCCATGTGTGTCATGGACCAGAAGGTTTACAGGCGATGCCCAGACCCGGCCTGTTCGTTGCGCCCATTCCACAAACGGGTGCCAGGGTGGACCATCAAACGGAAACAGCGCCCGGGCTCCGGTCTGCGCGGCAACCTGTCCCAACACCCGTGTCGACCAGCGATCAAGAGGATCGGGCGTCTTGTCGGACATCTCGGGTGAGGCGCTGAACACATCCCAGAACGAGGCAGAGGGACCGATCAGGGCCAATCCTCTTGCCCCCGTCAGCCCATCCTCGGGGCGTGTCGGGCAGGCACCCAGTACCTCAAGCCCACAGGGGCGTAGCAGCGTGTTGAGGGCATCCATTCGCCGATCCTGCGAATTGCTTTGCCCGCCGTCAATTGAGTTGCGGTACCTGTTTCAGATAATCTGCCAGCGACCGGTCCTGACGCACCGGATAGGTCTCGGTCAGGGCCTCGAGTGTGTCGATACGGTCAAAACGGAAATTGCGATAGTCTTCGCGCCGCTCGCACCAGGCCAGCAATGTCCACCGTTGTGACCAGCCGATCAGACCCAAGGGCCATACGATCCGCCTGCTTGCGGCACCCAGGCGATCGACGTAGTCAATCCGCAGTTTGCACCGCTGTTCCGTGGCCTGGCGGATCACCTGATGCCGCGCGCGCTGCGTGTTGTCCGCGAAGCAGGCCGGGATGCGATAGGGTTGACGCTCGAGCATCTCAAGCGCCTGATCGTCCAGTATTGCACGGATCTTTACAGCTGCTGCGCCCGCGGCCGCGCCCAGCGCCGGATCCGTAAAGGCCTGTGTCATCTGCAGACCCAGCAGCAGCGCCAGTGTCTCATCGCGGGTGAACATGACCGAGGGCAGTTCGAAACCCGGATCCAGAACATAGCCAACTCCGGCCTCGCCCGCGATGGGGACCCCCGAAGACGTAAGGTCACGAATGTCGCGATAAATCGTGCGCGGGCTGACCTCCAAAGCGCTTGCCAACTGTCCGGCTGTCACAGCCAGTCGTCGGCCGCGCATCTCGGAGACCAGGCGAAACAGTCGGTCCGCGCGGCGGCTCATGCGGCGTCCAGCATCTGGGGGCCAAAGGACTGGAAGACCCGGAAATGGTCGATACGCAGAGTTCCCGGATCGATATGGCGCATCAGCATCTGTGCTTCGGCCGAGGACTCGAAGGACTGTTGGGCGGATTGTGTACAGGCCTCGCCTGTCCAGACAGCCAGATGGCTGAGGCATTCGGCATCAGCCGTAACGACGCTGTACTCGAACCCTGGCTGCGCCTGAAACCAGGGCTTTAACTGATGCAAAGCATCCCGGAATTCCATCGGCCGAGCCCCGGCCCTGAGCCGGAAGGTCATTTGTGCAAGGCAATACATGACATCCTTCCCTCGTCCTGAGTCGCGCCCTTCCCCGGCGCCGATAACTGGTCTCGCACGATCCTCCTGACAGCATTGTGTCAGGAGGATCGCGACCATGCGGAAAAAAATCTGGCGCAGGAGAACCCCGGAGGGAACGCAGCGCTAGAGGCGGATCAGGCTTCCCGCGCCATGTTCGGTAAACAATTCCAACAGGCAGGCGTGTGGAGCGCGTCCGTCGATGATGACAACGACGCGCGCACCGCCCTCCAACGCTGCGAGGGCCGTTTCGGTTTTGGGTATCATGCCGCCCGCAATAACGCCCTCATCTGTCAACTGCCGGACCTGATCCGCAGTGAGATGCGTGATCACATCGCCGTCGGCATCCTTAACGCCGGCAACATCGGTTAGAAGCAAAAGACGATCCGCATTCATGGCAGCCGCAATGGCGCCCGCCGCCGTGTCACCATTGATGTTATAGGTTTCCCCGGTGCTGCCAACACCAAGGGGCGCAACGACCGGTATGTAGTCACTGTCGATAAATGTCCGAAGCACGCCCGGGTTCACTTTTGCCGGGTGTCCGACAAAGCCAAGGTCTGCGCCACCCGCTCCAAGGGCCTTCTCACACATAATAAGGCCGCCATCCTTGCCGGATAGGCCCACGGCCTGACCGCCCTGACTGTTGATCGCCTGGACGATCCGCTTGTTTACGGATCCGGCCAGGACCATCTCGACCACTTCGATGGCGTCGGCGTCCGTGACCCGTTTGCCGCCGACAAAATGGCTCTCGATCCCGAGGCGATCCAGCATATCATTGATCATCGGTCCGCCGCCATGCACTAGAACCGGGTTCACATTGCACTGCTTCATCAAGACGATATCGCGCGCAAAACGCTCCATCGCGACATCATCGCCCATGGCATGGCCGCCGATCTTGATCACTACCGTCGCCCCGTTGTAGCGCTGCAGGTAGGGCAACGCCTCGGACAGCGTCCGCGCCGTGGCAATCCAATCACGGTTCATGGCGGTCGACTTCTCCATCAGTTTATCACTCCGGGGCTGAAAACCCGCGCATGTTTAGCTAAGTTGACTACAGCTTGCCACCGGAATTCCAAAAGGGGGAGTAAGATGCGGTTTATCGTATTGGCATTCGTTGGTCTGGCGGCCTGTTCGCCGGTTGAGACCGATCCACAAAGCCGCGCGGCAAGCTGCTTTGGCTGGTACCAGGTCTATGACAGGGAGTTGCTGCGCCAACCGGCGTTCATCCCCTTTGCTGTTCGTGGCGAAACGGTTCGCCGGACCGATAACGCGCCGCAAGCCGTCGAGTCCGCGCTGCGACAGTCGCGTTGCATTACCTTCCGGCCAAATCTCCCCAATCCCCCTGTTCAGTTGCCGCGCCCGGGCACGGGCGAGGCCGCATCGGACCAGTACATCCACCTGACGACCGCCGCGACGGACCGTTCAGCGCAACAGATCGCCGATGTGGTGGCCGAGCAGGGGTATCCGGTGCGCCTGCGCGGGGTGCCGCGGCTGGGTCGACGCGTGTACATCGGACCGCTCAAAACAACCGATGATCAGGTTGCGGCGATCGAATATGCGCGGGCGTTGGGGTTTGCCGCGGCCTATCCGGTCACGCGGATACCATAGCGGCGATGGCACTGCGCAAGGTGGCCAGCCCGTCGCCTTTTTCCGCGGATGTGAGGATCAGTTCTGGGTATGCGGCCGGATGGGTCGCAAGTGCCGCACGGACCTGATCGAGGGTCTTGGCAACCGCGTCCGATTTGGGTTTGTCGGCCTTTGTCAGAACCACCTGATAGGTCACCGCAGCGCTGTCCAGAAGGCGCATGATCTCCTGATCCACGGGTTTAACGCCGTGGCGGCTGTCGATCAGCAGGAAAGCCCGACGCAGGGTTGCGCGGCCGGAAAGATAGGCCTTGAGCAAACGCTGCCACTTCTCAACGACCGGAACCGGCGCCTTGGCATAGCCATAGCCCGGCAAGTCGACCAGATAGAGAGGGTCGAGCGTGAAGTAATTGATCTCTTGGGTGCGGCCAGGTGTGTTTGAGGCGCGGGCCAAGGACTTGCGCCCCGTCAGCGCGTTAATCAGCGTCGACTTCCCGACGTTCGACCGTCCAGCGAAGCAAACCTCAAGCCGATCGGCAGGTGGCAACCCATCCATCGCCACCACGCCCTTGAGGAAGCGTGTCTCGCGCGCGAAGAGCTTTCGTCCGTTTTCCTCGGCCAGGGGTTCCGGATGCGGGGCGACAGGAAAGCTCACTGTGCGGCCGCCAGTGCCGCGAGGTCCGCTCCGCGCACGGCCGTCAGGTTGCGAGTAATCTTTTCCAGCGGCCAGTCCCACCAGGCGATACGCTCCAGTGCGCGCGTCGTATCGGGGTCAAAGCGCGGGCGAACAACCCGCGCCGTGTTGCCCGCAACCACCGAATAGGGTGGCACGTTCTGGGTGACCACGCTGCGCGCGGCGATGACGGACCCAGGGCCGATGGTCAGGCCCGGCATGATCATCGCCTCGGTCCCGATCCAGACATCAGCGCCGATGACCGTATCCCCGCGGGACGCGTCGGTGTACCGGGCCAGATCAAAGCCTTCGGCCCATGCTGCCCCGAAGATCTCAAACGGAAAGGTGGTAAAACCGTCCAAAGCATGGGCGGCCCCGTTCATGATGATACGCACACCCGTAGCGAGTGCGCAGAACGGGCCGATTGTCAGATGGTCGCCCATGAACTCATGGTGATGAAGCACGTTGCGCTCGAAGAACGCAGTAGGGTCGTCGGGGTCATCGTAATATGCAAATGAACCAACCGTGACGTTCGGCCGGTCCCCCGCCAGCGCCTGCAGGTTGACTACCCGTGGGTGCTTGGGCAACGGGTGCAACCGCGCGGGATCGGGATGGGTCACATAACCTCCAGCGGGTCGCCTACGGCAATCCGGCCGTCTGTCACGGCTACCGCATAGACACCAAAGTCCTGATGGCCCCATCCGTTTTCCAAGACCCGCAGAGTGTCCGTATCCCGGCGCCCGGTGTCTGGGTCCACATGCGTCGCCTTGCAGCGGGTGATCCGCTCACGCACTTCAAATAACACGCCGCCGATCACCAGTTCGTTCCCCAGCCATTCGAATTCCTGCCATGGTCCGCCACCGTCAAACCAGATGTTGGCGCGGAACCGGCGCGGGTCCAGGGTGTGCCCGGCCCGCCCCTCGACCGCCCGCAACGTAGCGAAATTGGCAAGCGAGATCGATGGGAAGGGGGCATCCGTCATGCCTTGGCCGCTGGCACGGATCACCTGAACCGGCGCGGCGCGGCCCGGGTCGCAGATCGGCCGAACCCACTCGACCAGTCGTGTACCTTCGGTGTCGGGATTGACCGTGATGTTGGGCAGGTCCGGATGACTGAACCTAAAGCGTGGCGCGGCATTGGTTGTTGTCTCGGCTTTTGTCGTCACCGCCATAAGGCGCGGTGAGCTGGCACCGCGGTTGAAATTGGCGCAGGGTGCCCAGCCATTGATAGGCTTGGCGGCATCGTGCTTTATTGCCCAACGCCGATCCAGCGGGATCGTTTGCCCGGCCAGAATGTCTGTGAAGTTGAGCGTCTCGGGCCCCAGTGCCTTGATCGGGTGGCGGTAGAGGCGGGCGATATTCAACATCTATTTGGCCGGTTTATCGCGCTTGAAACTCGATAGAATGTTACCAAACACATCCGGTTTCACCCCTTGGCTCCGCATGATCAGATATTGCTGCACAAAGGTAATGATGTTGTTCGCGGTCCAATACAACACCAGCCCGCTGGCAAATGTGCCCAGCATGAACATAAAGATCCAGGGCATCCACGCGAAGATCATCGCTTGCGTCTTATCGGTGGGCGCGGGGTTCAGCTTTTGCTGCATCCACATTGTGATGCCCATCAGAATCGGCAACACCCCGATGGAGAAAATGGCGAACAGGCTGCCCGGCTCGGGCGGTGTAAACGGCAGCAAACCAAAGAGGTTCAGGAACGAGCTTGGGTCAGGTGCGCTGAGATCACGGATCCAGCCGATAAACGGCGCATGCCGGAGTTCGATGGTCACGAAGATCACTTTGTAGAGCGAGAAGAAGATCGGGATCTGCAACAGGATCGGCAAGCACCCTGATGCGGGATTGACCTTCTCCTTCTTGTAGAGCTCCATCATCTCCTGCTGGAGCTTCGTGCGGTCATCCCCCGCACGCTCTTTGATCTTCTCCATCTCGGGCTGGAGCTTTTTCATCTTCGACATGGATACATAGGATTTATAGGCCAGCGGGAACAATGCGGCCTTGATCACCAGGGTCAGGGCCAGAATCGCCCAACCCATGTTGCCGATCAGAATGTTGAACCAATGCAACGCCAGAAAGATCGGCTTGGTCAGGAAATAGAACCAGCCCCAGTCGATGCTGTCCACGAACTGGTAGAACCCGAAACTGTCCTGGTAACGGCTGATCGCATCCCATTCCTTCGCACCGGCAAAGAAATGCGTCGTGACCTCGGCAGTCTGGCCGGGGCTAACCTCCATTGTCGGAAGCCGGATATCCGTCTGATAGATGTCGGCCCCCGGTACATGCTTTGAAACGGCTGTAAACGGCTGCCCGGCTTCCGGCAGCAGGGTTGTCATCCAATAGTGATCGGTAAATCCAATCCACCCGTTCTCGGCCACTTCGGTCCGGGTGGTTGCACCGCCCTCAGCGGCCAGAACCTCTGCATCGCGCAAGTCGCTGTAATGCTCTTCGATTAGCTCCCCATCGGCAGATTGAACAAGGCCCTCATGCAGTACGAAAAAGCCGACCGTGTCTGGCTGTCCTTCGCGGGCGATGATGCCATAGGGCCGCATGCCAAGCGTTTGCGTCCCGGTGTTTTCGGCAGATTGCGTGATGGTGAAAAGGAAGTCCTCGTCGATCTCGATCGTCTTGCGAAACGTCACGCCGCTCCCGTTGTCCCAGACCAGCGTCACCGGGGCTCCGGGTGCGAGGGTGGTGCCGCTTTCAACCTGCCAAGGGGTTGCGGGGCCCGGAACCTGGTCTTGTCCAAGACCTGCGCTCCCACTCCAGCCATGCATCGCGTAATAGGCATTTGGCGCGCCCGCTGGCGACAAAAGGGTGACAATCTTGGCGTCCGGGTCGATCGTCTCGCGATAGTCGGTCAACTGCAGATCGTCGATCCGCCCCCCTGTCAGGGACAGCGATCCCGACAAACGCGGCGTCTCGACAAAGACCCGCTCGGTCGCCGCTACCGCCGCCTCGCGCGTTGCGCCTGGCGCGACAAGGGTACCGGGCGCTGCCGCCGTATCGGTGCCGGTCTGTGGTGGCGTTAAGCCTGTCGCCGGGTCCAGTTGCTGAGTTTGCGGATCAAGGGCGACCGTGTCGGGCTGCGGCGGCGGGAACAAGATAAACCACACCAGTATCACGAGGAAACTCAGGGCGGTGGCCAGTATCAGGTTCTTATTCTGGTCGTCCATCGGACACTCCGGTCGGTGGGCAAAAGGTTGCGCCGGTTCAACAGGTCGGGGCGGAAAAGGTCAAGAGCGCGGCTCGTGATCTGTGTCCCGCATGAGGCCCGCGAAGTCAAAGAACCGCGGATCCAGCAGATGGCTGGGGTTCATGTTTGTCAGCGCGGCAAAGATCGTCTGACGCCGTCCCGGGTGGTTGGCTTCCCACCCGTCGAGCAAGGCCTTGATCTGCTGGCGCTGCAGCCCGTCCTGCGACCCGCAGAGGTCGCAGGGGATGATCGGGTATTGCATCGCCGACGCGAAGCTTTCGCAATCGGCTTCGGCAACATGGGCAAGGGGCCGGTAGACAAATAAGTCGCCTTCGTCATTCACCAGCTTGGGCGGCATCGTGGCTAGTTTGCCACCATGAAACAGGTTCATGAAAAATGTCTCAAGGATGTCGTCGCGGTGATGTCCCAGCACGACCGCCGAGCAGCCTTCTTCGCGCGCAATCCGATACAGGTTTCCGCGCCGCAGCCGTGAGCAGAGCGCGCAGAATGTCCGGTTCGCGGGAACTTTGTCCATCACGATGGAATAGGTGTCGCAGTACTCAATGCGATGTGCGACCCCGCGGCACTTCAAGAAGGACGGAAGTACCGTTGCGGGGAACCCGGGCTGGCCTTGGTCCAGGTTGCAGGCCAGCAAGTCTACCGGCAACAATCCACGCCATTTTAGCTCGAACAGTATCGCCAGCAGGGTGTAGCTGTCCTTGCCACCAGACAGGCACACAAGCCAGCGCGCGCCGGGCTGGATCATGCCGTAGCGCTCGATCGCCTCCCGGGTCTGCCGCACCAGCCGTTTGCGCAACTTCTTAAAGGCAGTCCCTTTGGGCGCGCCAGCAAACAGCGGGTGGATTTCATCCGTATCGTCCAACATGGGAGTGAGTTAGTGAAGGTTGCACCACGGTGCAACTTGAATGTCCCTGGTGCGCCCCTTCAATGGTCCGGATATTGAACAACGGTGCATAGCGGCATCCAGCAGACAATGCGCTACGTACATCACATATGGTCAAGGGGTGGGTACAATGCGGCTATTGATGGTTGGGATCCTCTGTGCACTGGCCGCCTGCAGCGGTCGGCCAAGCCTCGAGAATCCTTCGCTTGGAAAACAGGATCTGAACCTGGAAGACTATTTTGAGGGGGACCTGCGTGCCTACGGTCAGTTTCAGGACCGCTTTGGGCGCGTGTCGCGCCGTTTTGAGGTAGATATCCTAGGGGTGTGGGATGGTCAGGTCCTGACGCTGACGGAAGACTTTCTGTATGAGGACGGCAGCACCGAACAACGTGTTTGGACCCTGACAAAGACTGGAGAGCAAACCTGGAGCGGCACCGCGCCCGGCGTCATTGGTCAAGCGCGTGGCGAAGAACGGGGTGATACGTTCAACTGGCGCTACACCATCGACCTGCCTGTGCCGGACGGAACATTGCGCGTCAGCTTTGATGATTGGATGTGGCAGCTGGACGAACGGCGCCTTCTGAACCGCGCCTATATGGATAAGTTCGGAATTGAAATCGGCGAAGTGATCATCTTCTTCGAAAAGCTTTAGAGTGTTATGCGAAAAACCTGGGTCACCTAACGCTGCCTGAAATCTAGGATTTTAACGCGTTTGGTGATGCATGATGCTTCAGGTAATTCGTCAAACGCTTTAACGGGCCCGGCGCGGTGCCGGGCCCGCGCCGATCAGTGATTGTGGGCAGCGGCAGCACCGCGGTCCATGATGTCGAATGTCAGGTCTATTTCGCCCGCATTCTGGAACACCAGTTTCACTTCGTGTTGTTCGCCCTCCTCAAGCGGTGCGGTAAGGCCCATGAACATCACGTGCAAACCGCCCGGTTCAAGCATCACGGTTTCGCCGGCGGGGATCGGAATGCCATCTTCCTGTTCGATCATGCGGGCGACGCCGTTGGCGTCGGTTTCGGATTTGTGCAGTTCGGTCATGCCCAGGGGGCTTGACGCCGAAACCAGAAGCTCATCTTCCGAGCCGGTGTTGGTTATCATCATGTAGCCTGCGCCAGACTTCGTGCCTTCGGTGGTCGAGAAGCTATGCGGCTTGTCGATTGTCAGATCGCCCAGTGCGATCGGTTCGGCCGTCGCGGCGGTGGAGACCAAGAATGCGGCCATGGCAAGCAGGTGCTTTGTATATGTCATCAGAGACCTCAATTATACAGGGCCCCGGTCCGCAGCGGACGTCGAGGCGTAGACAGTTTCAAACGGATAATGGGCTCAGGCCGGTGGCGCGCGGCTCAACCAGCCGGGGGAAGGTGCGCGCGGTGGATGCTGCGCCGTTTGAACAACGCTCGGCCGGGCCCTGAGGCTCAGGGTCCGTGGCTGAACGCAGAAAGGCGCCACCACCTGGACCGAGGCAGCCAGTCTGCAGGCGTCGCATCGCTCCGCGAGACCATCTACTCGATCCGAGCAGATGTCCTGGAGGGCAACCCCAGTGCCAAGAAACAAGTTGTGCGCGACCTGATCCGCGGGGCGTACGTGCTGATGGGCCGACGGGACCAGTGGCAATGCGACGAGGATCGCGCAAAGTGCAAGCCAGTGGATCAGCGATTTTCCGGGTCGGACGCTCATGCCTCGAGTCATATGAGCGGCACCACGATTAGGCAACTGCGCTGGGCCGACCGGCGGGTAATTGCCGAAACTGGAAAAGATCAATCCGGCACGTTGTCAATGCCAGAACCACCCAGCGGGTGGCACCGCGAAATGCGGCGCAGGGTCAGCCACCCACCGCGCAGGCCGCCGTGTTTTCGCAGGGCCTCCATCGCATAGGTCGAACAACTGGGATGAAAGCGGCAGCTGCGCCCGACCCAGGGGCTGCCGATAAGCCGATAGGCGCGGATCGGCAGGGCAATGATATGGGCCAACGGGGTCACGAAGCGCCGTCCGCGTGGATGCTCTGCAGAGCTTTGAACAGGTCGGCCCTCAAGTGTTGGTAGGGCAGCGCCGCTGTCACCTCCCGGCGACCGATCAAAACATAGTCCCAGCCAGGCCGCCCCTCAAGCGGCAGTACATCGCGTGCGATGGCGCGCAGACGGCGTTTGGCGCGATTGCGCGCAACCGCATTGCCGACCTTCTTCGAGCAGGTGATGCCGTATCGGACACCATGCGGCTGTGCGCCGCTTTCACGAGCCTGCAGAATGAACGCATGTGTTACCCGGCGCTTGGCGCGGGCGGCGGCAAGGAAATCGCTGCGTTTTGCGATGACCGACAGCATCTGCCGATGCTGTCCGGCAGGGTGCGAAACCGGCTCGGCCGGATCGCGCTGATCAGGCGCTGAGCTTGTGACGGCCCTGGGCACGGCGGCGCGCGATGATCTTGCGGCCGTTCTTTGTGGCCATGCGGGCACGAAAACCGTGGCGCCGTTTGCGGACCAGGTTAGACGGCTGAAAAGTACGTTTCATGGCTCTTCTCCATAGGCGAACGGGCGGTCCCGCCGCCGACACAATCTAGAAGGTCGTCCTATAGGGCGCCTCGCCGCCGAGGTCAATTGGTCGAAGGCTTAAAATTCGCCTTCAATCTACCATCATCCGGATCCGCCGCAAAGCCAGCCCGGATGAGCGGCAAGATTCGCAAGCCGGTCATGGTTTTCGGACCCTTAACCATGTCGACGCTCGGATTTGTGTCAGTTCGGCGCCGGGTGCACACGGCTTCGTCAGCCGTCGTGGCGGTTTGTGACAAGCCCCTGATGCCCGCCTGTAACATTCGCAAACGGCGCATCAAGCTGCTGTGAGGTGGCCTATGCGCGGCGCGGTTTTTGTTCCATCTCTGGCCGCAACGCGGAAGGAACCGATATGTATTCTGACATGACCCCCACGGCGACACCCCGCCTGCGCCGATTTTTGCCCCTGGCACTGATCGGTCTTGCGGCGACGATAGGTTTCCTGAACCGAGATCTGTTCGGCTTCCAGACCCTGGTGGACAACAGGGAACAGCTGATCGCCTGGCGGGACGGCTCATACCTGCTGGCGGCCGGGGCGTATGTCTTAGCCTATGTCCTGGTGGTTGCCTTTTCACTTCCTGGCGCGCTGATCATGACCTTGACAGGCGGGTTTCTGTTTGGGCTTGCCGCTGGCGCGCTGCTGACGGTGACCGGTGCCACTGTTGGGGCTGTCGCGATCTTTCTGGCAGCGCGTACCGGCCTTGGCGAAAGCCTTCAAGCCAAGATGGATGCCTCTTCTGGAACCTTGTCCCGGATCCGCGATGGGTTGCGCGAAAACGAAGTCAGCTACCTGCTGCTCATGCGGCTCGTGCCGGCGATACCGTTCTTTGTGGCTAATCTTGCGCCCGCCCTTATGGGGGTCAAACTGCGCAACTACGTGCTGACCACCTTCTTTGGCATCATGCCCGGGACGGTTGTGTACACATGGGTGGGCGCGGGGCTTTCGGAGGTGTTTGCACGGGGTGAGACGCCGGATCTGGGGATCTTCTTCGAATGGCACATCCTGGGACCTGTCCTGGCGCTCTGCGCGCTTTCGGCCCTTCCCATCGTTCTCAAGCGGATCCGCAAGTAGGGATAGTCTGATGACAGGGTATATGAACACCGACCTGCTGGTGATCGGCGGTGGGTCCGGAGGGTTGTCTGTGGCTGCGGGGGCCGTCCAAATGGGGGCAGGCGTTGTTCTGCTGGAAGGTCACAAGATGGGGGGCGACTGCCTGAACTATGGCTGTGTCCCCTCCAAGGCCCTGCTGGCGGCCGCGAAACACGCTCATGCGATGACCGCTGGCAAACCCTTCGGGGTGCATCCGGTGGATCCGCACGTCAGCTATGCTGTCGCGAAGGACCATGTACAGTCGGTGATAGCAGCCATCGAACCGCATGACAGTGTGGAACGGTTCGAGGGTCTGGGCGTGCATGTCATTCAGGCGTTCGGTAAATTCGTCAACCACAATACGGTCGAGGCGGACGGGGTACGGATCACCGCACGCAGGATCGTCATAGCAACCGGATCGCGCCCCTTTGTTCCCCCGATACCGGGTCTGGAGGATGTGCCATATCTTACCAACGAATCGCTCTTTGACCTGCGCGACCAGCCCAAGCATCTGATTATCATCGGTGGGGGCCCCATCGGCTTGGAAATGGCGCAGGCACATCGCCGCCTGGGGTCGAATGTGACAGTGCTTGAGGGTGCGAAAGCGCTGGGCAAGGACGATCCGGAGCTTGCCGAGATCGCGCTGCGCCAGATCCGTGCCGAAGGGGTGGAGATTGTGGAGGGCGCGCTGGCCGATCGCATCTCCGGTGGGCAGGGGGATATCACCGTTCACACAAAGGACGGCGCCAGCTATCGTGGAAGCCATCTTCTGATGGCGGTCGGACGGACGGCAGCGATTGACAAGCTTGATCTGGAAAAGGCCGGTGTGGCCTATTCCGCTGCTGGCGTCACGGTCGACAAGGGCCTGAAGTCCAGCAACCGCCGCGTCTATGCCATCGGCGATGCGGCCGGCGGCCTTCAATTTACACATGTTGCCGGGTACCATGCGGGCATTGTGATCCGGTCCGCACTGTTCGGGCTGCCGGCCAAAGCGTCCACAGCGCATATTCCCTGGGCTACCTACACGGCGCCTGAAATCGCTCAGGTCGGCTTGACCGAAGCCGAAGCCCGCAAAGCGCATGGCATTCACCTTGAGGTGCTGCGTTTCGAGTACAAGGGAAATGACCGGGCACTGGCAGAGCGTGCGACGGAGGGGTTGATCAAAGTCATGGTTCACAAGGGCCGACCGGTTGGCGCGTCTATCGTGGGCGCTCAGGCCGGAGAACTCATCCAGACCTGGGCGCTTGTCATCGCAAACAAGCTCAAGATCGGCGCCGTTGCGAACATGGTTGCCCCCTATCCCACTCTGGGCGAGATCAACAAGCGGGTGGCCGGGCAGTACTATGTGCCGCGGCTCTTCGAGAATGAGCGTGTCAAGCGGTTCGTGCGATTCATCCAGCGGATCTAGCCGCCCACTTGCGGGGGCACTGCCGTCGGCATAGACAGTTGTGGGTTTTGGGTTTTGCCAATGAAGCGGTTTATCAACTCTCTGACCGGGCGGTTCCTGGTTTTGACGATTATCTTCGTGATGATCGCCGAGGTATTGATTTTCGTTCCCTCCGTCGCGCGGTTTCGCGTGGATTATCTGCAGGAACGGTTAGAGCTTAGCCAGATCGCCTCCCTCTCGCTACTGGCCACCCCGACCGAGATGGTTTCCGAAGACCTGACCATGGAGTTGCTCAAAAACGCCGAGGTTCTGAACATCGTATTGCGTCGGGACAACATGCGCGAGCTGATCCTGAGCGAAGACATGCCGGCCCCTGTCGAGGTGACCTATGACATTCGCTACCAAGGACCATTCGAATTGATCCGGGATGCAATGATCACGCTTGTGCAGCCGCGGGATCGTATAGTCCGGGTCATCGGAATGCCGGTCAAGGGCGGTGGAGTGATGATCGAGGCCACGCTGCACGAACAACCGCTGCGCGACGCGATGATCCGCTACGGGATGACGATCCTTTGGCTCAGCCTTGTGATCTCGCTCATAACGGCGGGTCTGCTTTTTCTGTCCGTTCGCCGATTCATTGTGAAGCCGATGGAGCGTGTGGTGACCCATATGACAGCCTATCGGGACAACCCCGAGGATGCCCAGAGGATCATCAAGCCGAAGTCCAATGTCAGCGAGCTTATGGCGGCCGAGGTCGCACTGGCCGATCTGCAGACGCAGCTGACACAATCGCTCAAGCAGAAGGACAGGCTGGCGACACTGGGTGGTGCCGTTTCGCGTATCAGCCACGACCTTCGCAATATGCTGACAACCGCGCAGCTGTTAGCGGATCGCTTCGAGCGCAGCGAGGATCCCACAGTCAAACGCACCGCGCCAAAACTGCTGGGGTCGCTGGACAGGGCCATTAATTTGTGCGAGCGCACCCTCACCTTCGGCAAGGCCGAAGAGCCCGCGCCCCAGATCATGACACAGCCACTGGCTCCTATCGTTCGCGATGTGATGGAGAATGACCGGCTCCGGGCACAGGATAATCAGATCACCCTTGTGTGTGACGTTGATGAGGCGGTTGAGGTCGACGTCGATGCCGAGCAGCTCTATCGGGTGTTTTCCAACTTGATACGCAATGCGCGACAGGCGATCACGGCCACGGGCGGCGCGGGCGAGATCAGTGTCCGGGCGGACGATGGATCGGCAAGCTGTGTCATCGAGGTGGCAGACACAGGCCCCGGTCTTCCGCCGCGCGCGCTTGAGAACATTTTCCAACCGTTCAAGGGTGGCGTGCGCCGCGGCGGCTCGGGTTTGGGCTTGGCAATTGCTGCAGAACTTGTGCGGGGCCATGGCGGCGCCCTGGAACTGATTGAAACCTCGGACGTGGGTACCCGGTTCCGGATAGTGCTCCCCAAACGGATGCGCGAAGCCAGTTAGCAGCGGGAGCAAAGCGGTACGGTTTGAGGCGACCCCAAGGCCGTCGATGCGCGCAGCCCACGCGGAAAAGCGGGGGTCCCAAAATCACCCACAGGGGTTGCAAACCGTCATCCTCAAGCGTATCTACCGCCCCCACGGACCGATAGCTCAGCTGGATAGAGTACCTGACTACGAATCAGGGGGTCGGGGGTTCGAATCCTCCTCGGTCCGCCACCACACCCTTTGTGAAGCGACACATAGTTTGTCCTTTTGGGACAAAACCTTTCCTTTTGCGACGCATAGTCTTGCCATTGATCTGTGTGGACTGACGGATCATCCTTTCCCCCTTAACACGGGTTTTGAACGAAGCCCTTCAGGGCGCTCGTCTCTAAGACCTGCTCCCGGCGAGGGTTGGGGGTAGCAAGTGCAAAACAATTCGACGGGGTTGGTGCGGTCCGCAGGCACGGCCTAGGACACGGCCGTGTCTAATTTTATTGCCGGCGTGTTGGGACGAAGTCCCCTAGCTCTTCTCTAAATGGAAGGGCGGAAATGACCAGATGCGGCGCTTGCTCCGATGGCGGCTCACAGCCCATCCTGTGAGTTCGCTTTTTTCGCTGCGTGCGCACGCAGCATGAAGATCGCGGTAAGAGCATGAAAATGAATGATGCGGTGCGGCAGGAAAACCGGTCATCTGTGCTTCACTCAGCGAGGTTAGGTACAGCGAAGATCGGGTCGTGGACAAACCTCATGTTTGGCCGCTGATCAGAAGGTTCGTTCGACCGCGCTCTTTGAACATTGAGCTCAGCACGGCATTTTCTAGGCTCACTTGTTGAGCGTTCCTCTCACAACAGTCAGGCGATTAAGGAGACCTTTCACTGCATTCGTGGGAATGGAGCGAGTCATCTTGTTCAGTTTTGGCTGAGACAAAACCCCAAGTAAGGTGGAGGATCGAAGTAATGTAACTCTGCAGGTTGCATATATCGCTCACGTCCTATGTAATAGTGTAACACATCGCTTCAGTCGGAGATTTCCATGTCAGATCAACGCCTCCCTGTTACCGTCCTTTCCGGCTTCCTCGGGGCCGGGAAAACGACACTTCTGAACCGCGTCTTGAACAACCGCGAAGGGCGCCGGGTCGCGGTGATCGTGAACGATATGTCCGAAGTGAACATCGATGCAGACCTCGTGCGCGCGGATACCGAACTCAGCCGCACCGACGAAACGCTTGTGGAGATGTCAAACGGCTGCATTTGCTGCACTTTGCGCGATGATCTCCTCGATGAAGTGCGACGCCTCGCTGGTGAGGGTCGCTTTGACTACCTACTGATCGAGTCCACAGGAATCTCAGAGCCGTTGCCAGTAGCGGCGACCTTCGATTTCCGTGATGAACAGGGCGAAAGTCTGTCTGATGTGTCGCGTCTTGACACCATGGTGACCGTTGTCGACGCGGTTAATCTGACAGCGGATTACTCCAGCAAGGATTTCCTGAGTGATCGCGGTGAGACTTTAGGCGAGGAAGACGAACGCACGCTTGTTAACCTGCTGGTTGAGCAGATCGAATTTGCTGACGTAGTGATCCTGAACAAAGTTAGCGATGCCGGGCGCGAGAAGGTCAATGCTGCGCGCCAGATCATTCGGTCGCTAAATGCAGACGCCAAAATCATCGAAACGGATCATTCCGAAGTACCAAGTGATGCCATCCTTGATACCGGGCTTTTCGACTTTGAGAAGGCTCATGAACATCCGATGTGGGCGAAAGAACTCTACGGGTTTGCAGATCACGTGCCGGAGACTGAAGAATATGGCGTTGCCAGCTTTGTTTATCGTGCTCGCCAACCCTTTGAGCCGGAAAAGATCCTGAACGTTCTCAAAGGTGATTTGCCGGGTGTGATCCGCGCTAAGGGGCATTTCTGGATCGCGACCCGCCCTGGCTGGGTTGCGGAGTTTTCTTTGGCTGGGACTCTGTCGTCGATCCAGCCACTGGGCACATGGTGGGCCTCTGTCCCCGTGGAACGTTGGCCCACCCACGAAAGCGCCCGCGCCTACATGGCTGAGCATTGGCAAGAACCATGGGGAGATAGGCGTCAGGAACTGGTCTTTATCGGAGCCGGGATCGACTGGCCAGCGTTGAAAGCATCACTCGATTCCTGCCTTGTGCCGGAACACTTGGCACCTGATCCCGAAACCTTGCCCGATCTTCCCGACCCCTTCCCAATCTGGCGGCGCGCTGAGGAAGCCGCATGAGCCTGCACGATAGTTTGGTTCGAGAGCAATGTGTCGGAGTCTGCCTAGCATCATCGCCAAAAGGCTTAGCATCAATCAAGGATGCCGGATGTTCCGCTGCAATCTGGAAGCGCGAACCTGCCGCAGAGTTCCAGAATTGGATCGATGGACTAGATCCGGTCGATCTACCACGCGCACGGATCATGTTGCGCGCCGAGATGGTGCGCGACGCGATGACTGATCTAGTAGATGCTCATGCTCTACTGGACTGTGACGAACGAACGATGCTGGTCGATGACATAGCTGCGTTGGCTGCCATGTTTTCAAACATTATGGACAGCCGCTATCTGCGACTACGCCTTGATGTGATTGAAACAAACGCGTGCCGCAAATTCTACATCGATGCAGTGACCGCGCGTTTGATCTGCACCTACCGCGGACGTGCTACTCAATACGGCAACGGGGCTATGGGCGCAGAACCCAAAGACATTCATAATGTGCCAATAGGCTCTCCCATGATCTTGCGCGGCACCTCATGGCGAAGTCACGCGAACCCCGGCTTGTTGCATAGATCACCTCCCATCGAAGGCACTGGGGAAACGCGACTTGTGCTTGTTCTGGACCCCATCGCGGATATCGAAGCTGATGAGTTGGATGGGCACCTGCACTAGCGAGATACGTCAGGAAGTACTGTCGCAGAACGCTTGAAGGAGATTGCCGATGCTGATGCCCAATTCCGCCCCTGACCTGCGCAAGGCCGCAATGGCCGCTCGCGACAACGCATATGCACCCTATTCAAACTTCAAGGTTGGTGCTGCGATGCGCGCGGCGTCCGGCAATATTTACGTTGGTGCGAACGTTGAAAATGTTTCCTACCCCGTCGGCACATGCGCGGAAGAAGCGGCGCTCGCCGCCATGATCGTGGCGGGAGAGACCGAGGTCATAGAGGCGTATGTCATTGCCGACTCACCGGAACCTGTCCCGCCCTGCGGCGCCTGCAGACAGCGCCTAAAGGAATTCGGCAAAGACGATGTCACCGTTTGGATGGGTACGACCGACGGCAAAGAGGAAGCAACGACAATTGGTGACCTTTTGCCCGGTGCCTTTGACGCCGGGTACATGGCCCGCAGCTAAAGGGTCAGGTCAGCCTTCGCACGACCTCTGCAATATGCGCAGGACCAACTTCGCAACAGCCACCGATGATCGTGGCCCCCATCTTGACCCACTCCTCAGCGAACGCGGCGTAGGCGTCCGGGGTCAAGTCTGTGCGCGCCGACAATTCCCTAACGGTAGCACCCACTTGCACAAAGCTTTGGGTGATTTCGTTGAACCCGTTGGCATAGGCTCCGAAAGGCTTGTTGCAGCCTTTGATGACATCCACGGCCACGGTGACCGCCTCGGGGGTGGCACAGTTGACCAGCAAAGCATCGGCACCATCGATACAGTCCATCACGGCTTCAAGTGGCTCACCCGACCGAAGTTTAGTGCCATCGTAGTCATCGACAGACACGCTGAGCCAAACGGGCTTGCCATGCCCGCTCGCTCCGGCGAGCGTCGCGCGAACGTGGTCCAGCGCAGACACCGTCTCGATCAGAAAATGATCCACGTACGGGGCTTGGATGCGGCAAACCTCGGCAAAACGTTCGACAGCATCCGGCGGCAGCGGCCCGGTCTGATAAGACCCGATCAAAGGGCCTATGGCACCAGCGACACGCCCCCCGCCTGCGGCGTCACGAGACGCGCAGGCAATCTCACAAGCTGCGCGGTGGAGCGGCTCGAACTGGTCATCAAGCCCGGCAGCGATCAGCCTATCATGATGAATTGCATAGCTGTTGGTGGTCGCCACCATGGCACCCGCGGCAAAGAAATCGTCATGGACCGCGCGCACAAGCTCTGGCTCATCCAAGAGGACCTTTGTCGCCCAAAGAGGCGTGGGTTGAGCGGTACTTCGGGTAATGAGCTCTTGACCCATTCCGCCGTCGAGGATTGTTATCATTTGCTTCACCACAGAAAATCGCGAAACCGCCAGATGACACAAAAAATGTTGTGAGCCAAATTCATAATTCTCAACACAATCATGAGTGAACCGCAACTTACGGGACCGCCAGCGCACCCGAGGGATGAACAAATCGTAGATTAATCGGCTGAGCCCAATGACGTGATCTGCTCCATGTCGACAAGATCGTTTGTATGTCCGGCGCAACGGTAGAGACGTTTGTTTAGGTCAGGATAGTCGATAACGTCCTCCGAAAGCCGCTGCCCAGTCACAAGCAACGTTAGCGGTCCATCCCCTGTGTTGTGGATTTCATGCGCGGGTCCTCCTTTCGGATAGCCGATGAAGTCGCCAGCGCGGATCTGATGTGTGGCATCGCCTGTTCGCGCTGTGCCCGTCCCACTCAGGACATATACAGCTTCATCTTCGCAGGCGTGAACATGATACTCGGTGCTTTTGTCGCCGGGCGCCACCACAAAAATGTTCACCCCTAATGTTGTCAGCCCAGTTGCGTCGCCAGGTGACGATATAGTTCGACGCGCTGTTGAATTGACGGGATGAACATTGAGCGTCGCCGGTAAAGAGGCAACCTCTTCCGCGGTAAGATGAAATCGGTTCGACATATTGCTGCTCCTTTGCCTTGCAGTGGCTACGGATTTGACCGGCCATCGTAGCATGCGAAGGCCAGTTTGTTGCCGTCAGGATCACGAACATAGGCAACGTAGAACTTGTCACCATACCTTTCCGAACGAAAACCCGGCGGCCCTTCGTTTAGCGCCCCACTGGAAATCGCTTTTTCGTATATGCAATCGACCTGAGAGGCTGAGTCCAACCGAAACGTCGTCATTGTTCCGTTTCCAACATTTGCAGGCTCACCATCAAAAGGATAGCACGCGAAGAAGCGGGGGACTGTTTCGTCACTAAGGTCGCCCCACGACGCGACCTGGTCATCTTCATAACAGAGGGAAAGGCCCATGAGATCGAAGAGCGGGCCATAAAAGGCCCTTGCCCGCTGCAGATCATTTGTACCGACCATCGTGTATCCGATCATTTTTTCGCCTTCCTCTTGCTGCCGCGCCGGACAACAAGTCTAAGGACTGCCTGCTTTTCCAGAGGTGCGTATGAGGTCTTAAACCGGCAAAGCCTCCGAAAAAACCATCGGTTGCCCAATGCTTGGTGTGACAAGCTCGCCGTCCCACATGACCTTTTGGCCGCGCACAATCGTGCCCACAGGCCAGCCGGTCACCGTGACACCATCGTAGGGGGTCCAACCTGCCCGGGAGGCTATCCAATCGTTGGTGATGGTCTCGCGCCGCTTCAGATCCACAATTGTGAGATCAGCATCGTAGCCCACCGCGATGCGGCCTTTTCCTGCAATCCCAAACAGCCGATTGGGCCCATGGCTTGTCATATCGACGAACCTTTCCATGCTCAGCCTGCCTTCATTCACATGGTTCAACATTGTGGGCACAAGGGTCTGGACCCCTGTCATGCCGGAATGGCTGTCGGGATAGGCGTGCTCTTTTTCCTCCCGCGTGTGCGGCGCGTGATCTGACCCCAAGATATCTGCGACACCGCTCGCTACACCCGCCCAGATCTTGTCCTGATGCGCCTTATCGCGCACGGGCGGGTTCATTTGCACATAGGTACCAAGATGCACATAGGCGGTGTCATCTAGCGTCAAGTGATGTGGCGTGACCTCAACGCTGGCGACGTCCTTATGGTCCGCGAGAAACGCGATCTCCTCCCCGGTTGAGATATGCAGAACGTGGATGCGCTTACCGGTCTTGCGCGCCAAGGCAACAAGACGCTTTGTGGAGTTCAGCGCAACCTCAGGCGAGCGCCAGACAGGATGGCTTGATGGATCGCCTGGGACACGAAGGTCCTTGCGCTCTTCCAGCATGTATTCATCTTCGCTGTGGAACGCCGCACGGCGGGTGATCGCGTTCAAGATCGCTTCCACTCCGTCATCGTCTTGGACCAAAAGCGACCCCGTCGACGATCCCATGAAGACCTTTACACCTACGCAGCCCGGCAGCTTCTCCAAGAGAGGAAGCTCTGACACGTTTTCATGCGTTCCACCCACGTAGAAAGCAAAATCGCAGTGCATGCGGTTCGTTGCAGCGGCGATCTTCGCTTCGAACGCCTCGTGTGTCGTTGTTAGCGGGTTGGTGTTGGGCATTTCGAACACCCCGGTGACACCGCCCAAGACTGCACCGCGTGACCCGGATTCAAGATCTTCCTTATGGGTCAGCCCCGGCTCACGAAAATGGACTTGGGTATCGATGACACCTGGGAGAATGTGTAGGCCTTTGCAATCGACAATGGTTTCCGATGCAGCACGCGACAAGTCACCCAAAGCGGTAATACGCCCGTTCTCTACGCCGATATCTGTCTGATAAACGCCGTGATGGTTGACGATAGTCCCGCGCCGAAAAACCGTATCGTAGCTGCTCATTCGCATTTCATCCGGAATTCAGGTCGTTGAGCCGCAGGAAGAGCACAAACCATGCACTTCAATGACATGGCGCTGCGGCAGGAACCCTGTTTCTTCAACGAAGCCGGAGAGGTTCTCGACTAGGCTCGGCGCGGTGCGTTCTTCGACAGTTCCGCATTCGTCGCAGATGGACAGGACAGCCGACTTGTGAGTGCCATCGCATTGGCAAGCGATGTATGCCTTAAGGGACTCCACCCGATGAACGCGACCGGTCTTGGTTAATGCCGCAAGCGCATTGTAGACCGTCGGCGGTGCGATTTTTGGGTGTGACGCCTGCAAATGGTGCAACACATCGTAGGCGGACATGGCGTTATCGGCCTCTCGCAGCACGGCGAGTATTTCGGCCCGCATTTGTTCACCGCGTTTGGTCATGGAACACCTAACCTCATTTGATCTGGGTGGTTTCTGCAGGTGGCACGGGATCAAACCCCGACCCGCCCCATGGATTGCAGCGTGCCAGTCGGTGAAGCGTTAGCCAAAGGCCTCGGACAGGACCGTGGGTTTGCAGGGCTTCGATCGCATAGACAGAACAGCTCGGCTGAAAGCGGCAGGAGTGGCCAAGCCAAGGAGACAGGATCAGCCGGTAGCCACGGATCGGAAGGATCAGGAGCCAGACGAAGAAAGACCTCATGCGCGCATCCGCCAGCGGCTCTCGCCGCCAGAGTCCTCAACCTCCACGCCAAGGGCCAGCAGCTGGTCCCGCAATTCGTCTGCGCGTTGCCAATCGTGATCGGCACGTGCTTGAGCACGTTTTGCAACCAGCGCTTCGATGTGATCGACCTCGCCAGCGCCCGCGTGCGCCCAAGAAATTGGATCCTGCTGAAGGAGACCAAGGAAACCGCCTGCCTGGCGCAGGCTTGCCGCGATCTGGGCGCGGCGGCTTGGGTCAGCTTCAGAATGGACTTGTGCCGCGAGCGAATGCAAAGCGGCAAAGGCGGCCGGCGTGTTCAAGTCATCATCAAGGGCGGCCAGCACCTGGACCAGGTCATCCGGTGATGGCTCTGCCGCCGGTTGGTCGCGCAATGCGCCATATAGCCGATCAAGCGCCGCGCGCGCCGCCTTTGGCGTCTCGGGCGTCCAGTCAAGTGGCTGGCGATAATGCGCGGACAAGAGAGCATAGCGGATCGCCTCGCCCGGAGCTTCCTTGAGAAGATCGCGCACCAAGAGAACGTTGCCGAGGGATTTGGACATCTTGGCACCCGACACCGTCACATGGCCGTTGTGGACCCAGAACCTTGCTTTGGTGCCTTGCGCAATCTCGTTTTCATGATGGGGGAAGCGCAGATCAATGCCACCGCCGTGAATGTCGATCTGCTCGCCCAGATGCGCGCGGATCATGGCAGAACACTCGATGTGCCAACCGGGTCGGCCATAGCCCCACGGGCTGTCCCAGCCGGGCTGGTCGGCATCAGACGGCTTCCAAAGCACAAAGTCGCGGGGATCCCGCTTCCACGGAGCGACCTCTACCCGGGCACCTGCAAGCATCTCGTCCGGGTTCGCGCCTGAAAGCTTGCCGTAATCCGGGCAGGCGGGAATGTGAAAGAGCACATGGCCTTCTGCGGCGTAAGCTTTGCCCTCGGCAATCAGACCCTCGATCATCTCGATCATCGGCCCGATATGCGAGGTCGCATGCGGCTCAATATCCGGCGGGGCAACACCCAGTGCGGCGAGGTCCTCGTGATAGGCCTTTTTGAATTCGGCCGAGATTGCATCGCAACTCACCACTCTCGCGGCTGCTGCGGCGATGATTTTGTCATCCACATCCGTGATATTGCGGGCATAGGTGAGCTTTGGCACCTGCGCACGCAGCACCCGCGCTAGAACGTCGAAAACGACCGCCGGTCGCGCGTTCCCGATATGTGCATAGGAATACACGGTCGGGCCGCAGACATACATGCGTGCATGATCTGGATCACTTGGAACAAACAGTTCGACCTTGCGACCCATGGAATTGAACAGGTGCAGCATTTGTCAGAACGGCATCTCAACGGTTTCGTGGATCATGCCGTTGGTGGTTGTTTCCACTTCCTTTGGCTTCATGCGGAGCATGTTCAGGCTTGCGTCGAGATCATCCTGGCTCATGTTTCGAGCAATCACGACGACCCGGCTGGTGGCATCTTGCCCGCTCCAGGACGTTAGAGGCACAGGGGCGTCAAAGATGTGTTGAACACCATGGAAGACAAATGGCCAGTCCATGCCCTCAACATGTATAATGCCTTTGATCCGCAAGAGATCGGGACCCTTGATCGCGATCAGCATGTCGAGCCAGAAATCAAAAACGCTGGCCGGGATTGGATCGGATAACTCGATAGATGCTGATCTAATTCGGTTTCCGTGGTGGCTATGGTGGTCATGGCCCCCGTGGTCGTGCGATTGGGGCTTTTCCGTCTTGCCGACCCAAGCTTCGATGTCTTCGGTGGCCACGTCTTCCCGTAAAGCCGACAATCCGAACAAAGAGCCTGTTGGCACTTTTCCGTGGTCGGCGTGGATGCGTTGCGCGGAGTTGTTGATCGTGCTCACTTGTGCCTCGAAGGACGCAAGTTCGGCTTCGGACACCAAATCCGTTTTGGTGACTACGATTAAGTCTGCAAGGGCGATCTGGTTGACGGCTTCCGTCTGTGACTTCAGTGTGCCCGACCCAGCTGCTGCGTCGGCAACGGTCACAATCCCATCCATGCGGTAGTAGTGCGGCATAAGCTGGTCAACAACCAAGGTATGAACGATGGGGGCTGGTTCCGCGATGCCCGTCGTCTCAATGACGATGCGGTCAAACGCAAGCTCACCACTCTGTTTGCGCGCCATGAGTTTCCCGAGCGTCTTGGCAATGTCGCCCCGGAACGTGCAGCACAGGCAACCCGATTGCATCAGGATCGTTTCTTCGGTCGAGGCTTCGATCAGGTCGTGGTCCAGCCCCGCTGCGCCGAATTCATTCATGATCACGGCGATCCGACCTGCTTCCGGATCGTTGATCAGGTTGTTCAACAAGGTGGTTTTTCCCGCACCCAGAAACCCAGTGAGCAAGGTCACCGGTATGCGTGTGTCCTGCGTGTCCATATCTGCTCTTGGCCCCTTTACATCTCGGATGTCTTGAGCGAAGAACTTTATGTTATAAAGTAAGCACCCACAAGAGCAGAGCCATGAGCACTATCGAATTCCAAGCCCGCCAGTCCGTCGAGCAAGTCGAAGAAAGCACAGACTTCGCACCGAAGTTCGGCCCTGATGGGCTTTTGCCCTGCATTACGACTGACGCCGATAGCGGCGAAGTTCTTATGTTGGGGTGGATGAATGAAGACGCCCTTTGGTTGACCATCGAAACCGGTGAAGCCCATTACTTCAGCCGCGCGCGGCAGGTTCTCTGGCACAAGGGCGCCACATCTGCGCTGGTCCAAAAAGTCGTTGAAGCCCGGATCGACGATGATCAGGACGCGATCTGGTTGCGCGTCTCCGTGGCCGGGTCAGGCGCCTCTTGCCATGTGGGGTATCGGTCATGCTTCTACCGGGCTGTCCCGGTTGCCGAGGATGCTGGAAAGCCACTGAAATTTCTTGAAGATCAAAAAACCTTTGATCCTGTAGACGTCTATGGCGATGTCCCCAACCCCACCCAACTCTGATCTGTCTTTCATGCAGCGCGCCCTCGACCTAGCCATAGGTGCGCGGGGTCATGTCTGGCCGAACCCTCCTGTCGGGTGCCTGATTGTCCAGGAGGGCAGGATCATTGCCGCAGCGGCCACACATCCCGGAGGCCGCCCCCATGCCGAGCGCAAAGCGTTGGATATCGCAGATGAGGACGCGAGAGGTGCCACGCTTTACGTGACCTTAGAGCCGTGTTGCCATTGGGGCGCGACACCACCCTGTGCCGATGCGATCATCGCGGCGGGCATCTCACGCGTCGTCTGCGCCATTCAAGACCCTGACCCCCGAGTGAACGGCGGTGGCTTCGAGAGGTTGAGGCGCGCCGGGGTCGATATGAGCGTCGGTCTGGGTGCGGATGCTGCTGAGTCCGTGATGTCGGGGTTTTTCCATCGCGTTCGCACCGGCACACCAGAGCTGGTCATAAGCGACGTGGGCTTCCGCATGATCCCTGACGGCGTCGATGCGGTCTTGAGAACGTCCCGAATGGGTCTGATGCTTGAGACACGAACACGCGTGTTAGACTGCAGACACAAATCAACCGCTAAGGTGACGCGCTGGATGGGCGCACTTGGACTTACGACGGTTGCTGTTCCTAGCGATGACCCGTTCTTTCGGGAACTTCATATATCGAACGGCATGGCTTTGGCACGAAGGCCTTCAAACTTCCCGCAGCCACCGCTTGTAACTGAGGTTTAGCGATGGATCTTTCTCTGCGAGAACGCGCGAATTCTTTTTGGCACGCACAACGGGTCAAACGCCTTGTACGCGATCAACTGGGACACAGCGCGCAATGCCTTGTCTCGGTGCGAGAAACGGTCTGCAAGGACCCAGGGTGCGAAGGTCCAGCAACAGAGATCAGGATCGTTACACTGGGCTTTCAGGAAATCAGGGCTCTCGTCCACAAACAGCCATCCCGGATTGTCGGGAGCGATGTCGCTGCCATTTTGTGATTTCGGGTACACTCGCCTGCACTCAAACCAAAACTCAAGATGACCATTGAAATGAGACGCGCCAATCCAACCGATGCTCCAGCCTGCGCGGCAATTGTAAACGATTGGATCGATGCAAAGGACTGGCTGCCGAGACAGCATTCACCACAAGCAATTGAAGAGATGATCCGCGCAGGCATCCCCGTGCGAGAGTTCTGGGTCGCCGGAGATCCGATCCAAGGGTACTTATCCTTCAACACGGAAGCCAACCAAATCATGGGCCTTTACACGGCACGGCCCGGGAACGGCGTCGGCAAAGCTCTGATGGATCGGGTCAAAGTGGGGCGCGATTGGCTACAACTTTGGAGCCATGCGGCCAATACTGGGGCGCACGCGTTTTACAGGCGCGAAGGGTTTGTCGAAGTGGGCCGCAAAGAGAGCGGTGTCGATGGCATCCCCGAGATCCGCATGGAGTGGCACCGCGATGGCTAACACTATGAAGTCAGGGTTCAAAAGTCGAACGAACGAATTGTCGGGACACTCTAGCTTCTTGCCCAAAGCATCGTGCACGCAGGAGGGATGCGCGTTTCGATGGCCTGCATCGCGTCTACGATCAGGTCCTCGCGCCATCTGCGCCCTGCGATTTGCACGCCAATCGGGCACGGGCCACTGTCGGTCTCTGCGATATGCGTTGGGAGGTTGCCAGCCGGCAAACCCAGGAAGTTCATGGTGAACGACCAATGCGAACATCCCAAGGCGTCTCGCACGCCTTCCGCGCCTTCGGCATCGCGTCCGGGCGAAAAGAACGGTTTCAAGAGGAACGGCGTCAGAACCAAAGGGTAGTCTTCTAGGAAGAGCGCCCATTGGCGCGCGTAGTATGTCCGCTTTGCAAGCATCTGGAGAAATACCACCCTCTCGTAGGGCGGGAACTGACGATAATACTCATCAAAGATCGCGTTGATCTCGGTCGAGCCGTATTTGCGTATGTCACTGCCAAGCAAGTCGCGCACTTCGCTCAAGAGACTTCGATATCCGACCTCTCCGATTTCCTTTGCGTGCGGCGGCTCGATGTCTTCAACGGCATATCCCGCGTCCGAAAGCGCCGACGCCGCGTTATCGAGCGCTTTGGCGACCGCTGGGTGCATTCCAAAACCAAAATCATCGCGCGCCACCGCGACCCGAATTGGGGGAGCAAGCGGCGCGCCCCGCCACGGCATTGGAACATGAAATGGGTCGCGCGGGTCCGGTGCGATCAGTGTTGGCATCGACAGATGCAGATCAGCCGCGTTTCGCGCGATCAGGCCCTGAACCGACATCAACTGGGCCAAAAGGCCCCGTTCTGACGTCTGGCTCGGGTTGAACGCTGGTACGCGTCCCAAGCCGGGTTTGACGGTAACAGCTCCGTTTGCAGAGGCCGGAAACCGAAGCGATCCACCGATATCGTTGCCATGTGCGAGCGCGCCGATCCCCGCCATGACTGCTGCACCCGCGCCGCCAGATGAGCCGCCGGCTGAAATATGTGCTCCCCAAGGGTTGTGGGTCTGGCCGAAGAGCGGGTTGTCTGTATCCGCCCGGAATGAGAACTCCGGCGTGTTGGTACGGCCGATAATGACGGCGCCAGCGTTCTTTAGGCTGCGGACAATCGGCGCATCCTCGGGCGCGATGACATCCTTAAATGCCGCCACGCCATTGGATGTCGCATGGCTTTTTTGATCCACGTTGATCTTAATCGTGACCGGCACGCCATGCAGCGGCCCTTTCGGCGCTGTGCTGTGGTCGAGCAATGCTGCCTCCGCCCGCGCTGCATCCGCAAGATTTTCAACCACGGCATTCAATGCAGGATTGACCTCGTCAATCCGTGCAATCGCTGCTTCAGTCACCTCGGAGGCGCTTAGCGAACCGCTGCGTGTCGCCTTCGCGATATCCGACGCTGTATATTGCCAAATGGGACTTTGCTCTGTCATGTTACAAAGCTCTGTGTGTCGCTTCGTCCGGCTGAGTCCAGATTTCGAAAGAGGTCAATCCTGTGGGGCACTACAGGTTCCCCTTTAGAGGTTTGTCGCCACCGATCTCGGCGATGCTCGTGCTCGACAACCGATCTATCAGAGTGGCTTCGACTTCGTTCAAGATTTCAATCACCCTGCCTTCCAAGTGTCGCTCAACCTGGCATGAATGCGGCTCAGCCTCTGATCGGGGTGCCACTAGACTTTCTTCAAGTGCGAGATAAACGTCGGCCAAGGTGATTTCATGCGATGGCAGCGCCAGCCGCCAGCCACCGGAATGACCACGTTCAGATGTTAGAAGCCCGGCTTTGCGCAACTTCCCCAAGACCCGCCGAACAACGACAGGGTTGGTGCCGGCATGGTTAGCGATTTCCGAAGACGTCTGGGTGCGGCCCTTATCTTGGGCCATGTGGGATAGCGTGTGCAATGCAAGCGATAGACGAGAGTTACGTTTCATCATGTTGGCTGTCTAACCCATTTCTGTTCGTAACTTAAGGAGTTGCGAAAGGGATGTCGCTCGCTTAGCCTCGATACATCGGATTTCCAAGCCATGCGTGTTTTTGATCCAACGTCCAATACACCATCGCGCGCCCAATTCCGGTCTAATAAATGATCCAGTGGGAGGACAGAAAACATGAAGACACGCGCCGCGATAGCTTGGGGGCCAAACCAGCCCTTGGAGATTGAAGAGATTGACCTCGAGGGTCCAAAGGATGGTGAGGTTCTAGTCCGGATCGTCACGACGAGTCTCTGCCATACAGACGTATTCACGCTGTCCGGTGAAGACCCAGAGGGTCTGTTCCCGTGCATTCTGGGACATGAAGGTTGCGGCATTGTCGAAGAGGTCGGCAAGGGTGTGACCTCAGTTAAACCCGGCGATCACGTGATCCCGCTCTACGTGCCCGAAGACCCAAACTGCCCCTACATTAAGTCTGGCAAGACCAACCTCTGTCAGACGATCCGCGCGACCCAAGGCGCCGGTGTGATGCCGGACGGCACGTCTCGGTTCTCGTACAAAGGCAAGCAGATCCTGCATTACATGGGCACCAGCACGTTCAGCGAATACACGGTCCTACCGGAAATCTCGGTTGCGAAAATCTCAAAGGAAGCGCCGCTGTCCAAGGCTTCTGTCATGGGGTGTGCGGTCCCAACGGGGATCGGCGCCGTACGCAACACTGCCAAAGTCGAACCAGGTTCGACCGTCGCTGTCTTCGGGTTGGGTGCCGTAGGAATGGCCGTCATTCAAGGTGCGGTCCTGAAAGGGGCATCACGCATCATCGGGATCGATGTGAACCCAAACAAGTTCCCGCTCGCCATGTCTCTCGGAGCCACCGAGTGTGTGAACCCCAAAGATCATGCGGCACCGATCCATGAAGTTCTGATCGAAATGACCAACGGCGGACTGGATTATACCTTTGAAGCTGTTGGCAATGTGGAACTGATGCGGTCAGCACTGGAAGCCTGCCACAAGGGCTGGGGTGAATGCACCGTTATCGGTGTGGCGGGCGCAGGTCAGGAGATTTCCACCCGACCGTTCCAACTTGTGACCGGTCGGGTCTGGCGGGGAACGGCGTTTGGTGGCGTTCTGGGCCGCAGCCAACTGCCCGGTATGGTGGACGAGTGGCTGCGCGGTGATTTCGATGTGGACCCCTACATCACGCACCACATGCATCATGAACAGATCAACACGGCCTTTGACCTGCTCAAGGCTGGGGAGTCGATCCGATCTGTCATCCACTTCCAGCCAGAAGAGACGATGACCGTGAACTCATTGCCGGGAAAGATCGTGCCAGCAACAGGGTGAAGGATAGGCGGAATTCAACAATTGGCATCAACGCCAATGTGGACCGCCATCACTGACCTTGCGCCATAGGGGGTATCGAGAATGTCGATCTCTCTCACCAATGATCCAAAGGTCGCCGAAGGTTGGGACGCGCATGCAAGTGATTATGCGCGGCTGTTCTCCCCGGTGACCGGCCATGTTGCTCGCGCCATGGTTGCCTTGGTGCAGGGCCGTTTGCCGGACAAACCACGGATACTGGACGTTGCCTGCGGCCCCGGGGACCTTTCCGTCGCCGCTGCGAACCTTTGCGCGCGTTTGGCTGGCGGTTCCGTCCTTGCGACCGATATCTCGCCGCAGATGGTGGCACTGACGGAACGCGCCCTGAAAGCTATTGATGCCAGCACAAGGTGCGAGGTTCGCGACGGTCAGGCGCTGGCGGTTGCGGACGCTTCATTTGACGCGGCGTTCTCCTGTTTTGGTATCTTCCTCTTCCCCGACAGACATGCCGCCTGGCAGGCAGCCGCGCATGCTCTGCGGCCCGGCGGATTTCTCGTCACCTCTGTCTGGCGCGGCCCAGAATTCAACGAGCTTGCAAGCGCACAAATGGCCCCACTTATGGCGGCATTGCCAAAGCGGCTTACAGACCCGCCGCCACGGCCAAGTTGGGCCGGGATCACGACTGCCGAAGGTTTGATCGAGGAAGTCACACAAGCGGCACCGCTGGCCGACACGGAGATACACGTCATCGACACAACGCTCACCCTCCCGACACCGGCAGAGATGTGGCTTGGGATGGTCGGCAACCCCGTGACCGGCGCATTGATTGAGCAGTGCAGCGCGGATGAAATGAACGCAGTGAAGCAGGCAGTGTTAGCAGATTTCGAACGACGCAGCGGTGGAGCGGACCGGCCCTTTACGCTTAACGCATCATGTCACGTCCTTATCGCGAGACGGGTCTGAAATCGCCGCATCTGCCACAAGGGTCATGATCAGCGCATCCGCGACCGGGCCCATTCTGCGTTCCCAGACAGCGCGCCTTAGTTCCGTGCGAACAAAGCCAAACCGCTCATAGAAGCGAATTGCATCGACATTGTCCGCGGCCACGGCAAGCC
>JBCCYF010000016.1:0-56711 GCA_039190275.1 Pseudomonadota bacterium
ATCTTCGGCCATATCCGTCAACCCTTGACCGCCTTTACGATCTTTTCGGCCGCATCGGCCAGATCATCGGCGGCGATGACGTCGACATCCGAGTTGTTGAGGATCTCCTTGCCTTTCTCGACATTCGTCCCCTCCAACCGGACCACAAGCGGGACCTTGAGGCCGACCTCCTTGACCGCGGCTACGACACCTTCGGCAATTACATCGCACCTCATAATGCCGCCGAAGATGTTGACAAGGATCCCTTTGACCTGCGGATCGGAGGTGATGATCTTGAACGCTTCGGTCACCTTCTCTTTGGTGGCACCGCCGCCAACGTCCAGAAAGTTAGCAGGCTCGGCGCCATAAAGCTTGATGATGTCCATGGTAGACATGGCCAGGCCCGCACCGTTCACCATACAGCCGATCTCGCCGTCCAGGGCGATGTAGTTGAGGTCGAACTTCGAGGCGGCGAGTTCCTTCGGGTCTTCCTCGGTCTCGTCGCGCAGGGCCAGGATTGCCGGCTGACGATAAAGCGCGTTGCTGTCAAAGCCCATCTTGGCGTCGAGGCACTTCAGATCGCCCTTGTCCGTCACAATCAGCGGATTGATCTCCAACATCTCCATATCGCGTTCGACAAACATTTTGAAAAGGGTGTTTATCAGTTTGACGCATTGCTTGACTTGCCCGCCGCTCAAGCCTAGCGCAAACGCCACGCGGCGACCGTGAAACCCCGAGATGCCGCTAGCTGGATCGACAGAGAAGCTCAGGATCTTTTCGGGGGTATTCGCGGCAACCTCCTCAATATCCATACCGCCCTCGGTGGAGCAAACGAAAGAGATACGGCTGCTGACGCGGTCCACCAGCAACGCAAGGTATAGCTCGGTTTCAATACCTGAGCCGTCCTCGATGTAGATCCGGTTGACCTGTTTGCCCGCCGGGCCCGTTTGGTGGGTGACCAACGTGCGGCCGAGCATCTTTTGTGCTTCGTCCGCCGCTTCCTCAACCGATTTCGTAATCCGAACGCCGCCCTTTTCACCCGCTTCAGGTTCTTTGAACGTGCCCTTGCCGCGACCGCCTGCATGGATTTGCGCTTTGACAACCCACAGGGGGCCGTCCAACTCGCCGGCCATTGTCTTGGCCTCTTCAGCCCGGATCACCGGCCGACCCTCACTCACTGGCGCGCCATATTCCTTCAGGAGTTGTTTGGCCTGATACTCGTGGATGTTCATGCGATCCGGTTCCTTTTTGGCGTCCCCGGAAAGGCCCGGCGACGGTCTGTCCCTCGTGCTTTTACAATGGCATAGGCCTATCGTGGCAGAGTCGCAAAGAAAAACGATCCCCGGTCACTGCAAATAACCGGGTTCGCATGGTTTGTGATCACACACAATTTTCTTGTGATCACAAATTTGAAGTGCTGTAAGACCTGGCCGGTTGGGCCAATTGTGGAAGGGGGAAATAGGCTGAAAGCAACCTGTAGTCGGGTTCGAGGTAGTGCAGCACGGCGGATTGTGCGGCAGCGCTAAGGTCATCCGCGCGGTACTTGGGGCCCGAAGTCTGATGGCGCCCAAACGTGACCGTCGTCCCAATCCGCCGAGACAGGTCCTGGGCCAGGACGTCGATCTCGTCCAACCTGTAGATTCGGTCGAAGTAGCCAAGATCCGTACCAAGATACTGTTTTTGAAGCATCAGATGGCGCCGGATACGGTCATTGGTCCGCATATATGTCGGCAGGTTCAGGAAGAACTCGTTGATGTCCGGCGCGGCCGACCGGCCCAATATGCGCAGCAGGAACTTTGTGGCGCGCGAGCGATCGATATCACGCTCGTCCATCACGCGGTTTCCATAGGCCGACAGCATGCGCGACAGGGGCTCGCGCACGACCGCGACCTTGTAGCAGCCCATAGCGGCCTCCCGCGCTGTGGCGGACATGCGCTTGTTGCCAATGTTCATGAAGTCCTGCTCGGGTACAGCCGCCTGCAACCCGAGCCTTATCGAAGTGTTCGCAACTTTTGGGATCGGAAAATAGGCGATCTTATGTGATCTAAGGACGACGACCATCAGAGGGTGAACCCGGCGGGAACCACCGCGCAGCGCCGATCAGGCAAGGCTGCTGTCAATGCCCTTACAGGCCGCGACAAGACCTTTTACGGCATCCACCGATTTGTCGAACATTGCCTTCTCGTCCTTGTTCATCTTGATCTCGACCACACGCTCAACGCCATTGCGGCCTATGATCGTGGGCACACCGACGTACATGTCTTTGACGCCGAACTGGCCGTCAAGATTGGCAGCGCAGGGCAAGAGCCGCTTTTGGTCCTTGAGATAGGCTTCGGCCATTTCCACGGCAGATGCAGCGGGTGCGTAATACGCCGATCCGGTGCCGAGCAGGCCAACGATTTCTGCCCCGCCATCCCGGGTGCGCTGGACGATTGCGTCAAGGTTTTCCTGGCTGGTCCACCCCATTTCGACCAGATCCGGCAACGGAATACCGGCGACCGTCGAGTACCGCGTCAACGGCACCATCGTGTCGCCGTGGCCACCAAGAACGAAGGCGGTGACATCCTTGACCGAGACGTCGAACTCTTCCGCAAGGAAGTGGCGAAAGCGGGCACTGTCCAGGACACCCGCCATACCGCATACTTTGGCATGCGGCAGACCTGAAAATTCGCGCAGGGCCCACACCATTGCGTCCAACGGATTGGTTATGCAAATCACCAGTGCGTCAGGAGCGTTGGCGGCAATCCCCTCGCCGACCGATTTCATGACCTTCAGGTTGATGCCCAGCAGGTCGTCACGGCTCATCCCGGGTTTGCGTGCGACACCCGCGGTCACGATGCAAACGTCCGCACCGGCAATATCCGCGTAGTCTGTCGTGCCTTTCAGTTTCGCGTCGAATTTATCGACCGGGGCGCTTTCGGCAATATCCAGTGCTTTGCCCTGGGGTGTGCCGTCTGCAATATCAAACAGGACGACATCGCCGAGTTCTTTCATCGCAACGAGGTGCGCCAGCGTTCCTCCGATCTGGCCAGCCCCGATAAGGGCGATCTTCGCTCGTGCCATGGTGTCTCTCCGCTAGGTGTTGATCACGGGTGTGTTGGGTAATGGCAATTCGCCTGTGTCGCAAGTGCGAAGAAAAGAGCGCTGCATGCGCGCAATACTGCGACTAGATTGACCCAGCGAGGGAGTTCCGAACCGATATCGCCGGAAAATACTGAAACTTCTAACTAATTCCCCGGCCGGTACGGGCCGGGGTCACTCTTGGTTCAAACGGGCAAGCCCGATTTGGTGATCTTTGTCGGGCCGGATTCCCAGCTGTTGCCGGCGGCAACAAGACAGGACTTTCCGGTCGGAAGTGTCAGGATAATGGTCCAGGTGCCGGATTCTTCGGAGGCGAAAACCTCGACTATTCCATTGGTGGTGCTCAGCCCCGCACCGGCGCGAGATTCACCATATCCATCCTGTAGACGTTGAATAATTTCAGTGCGTTCCCCGCAATTCCGGCTCTGGGCGGTAGCCGAATTCGTACCCATTGCGGTGAGAATCGCGATCATTCCAAGCAAAAATGTCTTCATCTGGTTACCTCGTGGCAGACGTCCAGTGCCCGGTAGCAGGTAAGACACCATCTGTCGGTTTCGGCCCGTCGATGCCAGTGGCACAAGAGATGAGCATTAGCGCCCGCCCTGTTCAGGACCAGTTCGTCATATGTTCACCCTGATGTAAAAGGTGCAAAAATTGGTTAACGCACAGAACGGTGCTTTCTTTGGTAAGAATGTGTCTCAAGCAAGGCATTCCACGCACAAATCACTCGCATAAACTTGCACGTTTTGGGGTGGCGTTGTATCGCTGCGGCGCAAAACACATCGGAAAGGGGCCTATAGCATGCGTCCATACAGATCGGTCCTCTACGTTCCCGGATCGAATGTTCGTGCAATGGACAAGGCACGCACCCTGCCGGTCGATGCACTGATCCTTGATCTTGAGGATGCAGTGGCGCCGGATGCTAAAGCCCAGGCCCGCGCGGATGTATGCGACATGGTGCAGGCGCGTGGTTTTGGGCACCGGCCCCTCATTGTCCGGATCAACGGGCTTGATACCCCGTGGGGCGGTCAGGATCTTGACGCTGTCGTTTCGGCCAGCCCGGATGCGATCTTACTGCCCAAAGTAGCCCATGCCGACGACCTGTTACCGGTTCAACGCGCGCTCGGGCCAGACGCCCAAAGCCGTATCTGGGCAATGATCGAAAGCCCCGCAGGAGTGCTCAACGCCGCCACAATAGCACGTGCCGACGGTATGGAGGGCTTTGTGCTTGGGACGAATGACCTGGCCAAGGACCTTGGCGCCCGCGACAGGGCCGACCGGCTGCCACTGCAGGGGGCGCTATCCATGGCGCTGCTTGCCGCGCGTGCGGCCGGGATACTCTGCATTGACGGGGTCTATAACGCGTTTCGGGACGAAGACGGCTTGAGACAGGAGTGTCTGCAGGGTCGTGACATGGGCTTTGACGGAAAGACGCTGATCCATCCCGCGCAATTGGCAGTCGCCAACGAGGTTTTCGCCCCGGCACCTGCGGCCGTGGACTTGGCCCGCCGACAAGTCGATGCGTATGAGGCGGCGCTCGCCTCAGGCGCGGGCGTGGCGGTGCTTGATGGTCGGATCGTTGAGAACTTGCATGTCGAAGCGGCGCGTCAAACGCTTGCGAAAGCGGATACAATTGCGAGAATGGACTAGGGCCGGACAAGACTGAGGGGGCGACGGTGATCTTTCTTGTTTGCGGCGTTTTGCTGTGGTGGGCGGCGCACTTGTTCAAACGCTTAGCGCCAGGTCCGCGCGCGGCGATGAGTGAACATTTGGGCGACGCGTCAAAGGGCATTTTCGCACTTCTGATCCTCACTTCCGTGGTCTTGGCGGTCTTGGGGTATCGCATGGCCGAATTCGTGCCCGTGTATGCACCGCCCGGATGGGCCGTCCATCTGAACAATCTTTTAATGCTGTTTGCGATCGCCCTATTCGGCGCCGGATCGTCGAAAGGGCGGGCACGCAGCTTGTTCCGCCACCCCATGCTGCTGGGGTTTGCCACATGGGCGGTTGCACATTTGCTGGTGAACGGGGACCTGGCGTCGCTTGTCTTGTTTGGCGGATTGCTGCTGTGGGTACCGGTGGCGATCTGGCGAATAAATAGCATGGAACCGGCATGGCAACGGCCAGCACCGGGCCCGCCGAGCGGCGACCTGAGGCTGCTTGTGATCACTTTGATCATCTATGCCGCTGTTGCGGCGATACACACTTGGTTGGGCCGCTGGCCCTTTGCGGGAGGATAAAATGATTGCTTACCGGCTTCTGAGCGGTGCGGACGACGCTGCATTTTGCCACAAAGTATCCGAAGCGCTGGACCGCGGTTGGCGACTGTACGGTGATCCACAATACGCCTTCGATGCGGCACAGGGCGGCATGCGGTGTGCTCAGGCAGTCACCAAGCATGTGGCCGGCAGCTATGACGCCTCGGCCAAGCTGGGCGAATTGTGACATTGGGGCACAAGACCAACACCGGCTGGTTCTTCGAGGATTACTCTGTCGGCCAAATGTTCCATCACGCCACCCCGCGCACCGTGACCGAAGGTGACAGGACCGCGTATCAGAGCCTTTATCCCACACGATTTGCACTGACCTCCGCAGACGCTTTCGCCCAGAACTGCGGTCTGCCGCGCAGCCCGGTCGACGAGCTGATCACCTTTCATATCGTCTTTGGCAAGACCGTTCCGGATATCTCGCTGAACGCCGTCGCGAACCTTGGCTATGCGGACCTGCGCTTCCTGCGCCCCGTGTTTCCCGGCGAGACGCTGCTGAGCCGATCCGAAGTGATCGGGCTAAAGCAGAACTCAAACGGTAAAACCGGTATCGTCTGGGTGCGGACGCAGGGGCATACGGCGGCGGGCGCGCCCGTGCTTCAGTTTTGCCGCTGGGTCATGGTGCGCAAGAGGGATGAGGGCGCTCCAGCGCCGGCGCCGACGGTGCCGGATCTGGGGCAGGTCGTTCCCGCAGAACGGCTTGTTGTCCCCGAGGGACTGGACTTTCAGGATTACGATACTGGTCAGGCCGGCGCGCCCTGGAGATGGGGTGACTACGACATCGGCGAGGTGATCGACCATGTTGACGGCATAACCATCGAAGAGGCCGAGCATGTGATGGCCACGCGGCTCTGGCAGAACACGGCCAAGGTACACTTCAATGTACAAGTGCGCCCCGATGGCCGCAGATTAATATACGGCGGTCATGTCATTAGCCTCGCCCGCGCGCTGAGCTTCAACGGTTTGGAGAATGCCCAGATGATCGCCGCCATCAACGCGGGCACCCATTCCAACCCCTGTTTTGCCGGTGATACGGTGTATGCCTGGTCTGAAATCCTGGATCGGGCAGAAACGGCGAGGCCCGACATCGGCGCGTTGCGCATTCGCCTGGTGGCAACAAAGCAGGCCGGATCGGCAGGAACGCTCCGCAACGCCGACAAGACATATCATGAAGATGTGTTGCTCGATCTGGATTACTGGACGCTGATTCCGGTCTGAAAGGGCTTGATCCGAAGGCCAAGTTTGATCGAACGCCTGCCCGTTTCTGCGTCTCGCACGACTGATCCGGCGTGGAAATCGCGATACACGCTCCGCGTCGAACGCGTTTCGACTTACATCTCGATCGCTAAACCGTTGTACGAAATCAAATATTTCAAAGAGTTACGGGATACGATGTGCCTTACGCCGAATTCTGAGCAGTATGTGTAAAATGTGTATAACCGTCGCAGGCCGCTACGGCAGTTTCCGGTGTCGCATTGCACAACAATCCATTACTCTTGCTTTGAACACGGGTTTTAGACCCGGAGGACCGAAGGAACGACCATGGCTGACGTAAATCGTGGGAACCGACCGCTTTCGCCGCATCTGACGATCTACAAACCGCAATGGACATCGATGACATCTATTGTGACCCGCTTGACCGGCAACGCATTACTGGTCTCGGCACTGCTGGTCGTGTGGTGGTTTATCGCCGCTGCCACTTCGCCCGAAGCGTTTGCTATTGCCGACTGGGTGGTTACGTCCTGGCTTGGGGACCTGGTGATGTTCCTGTCTCTCTGGGCGCTGTGGTACCACACTTTGGCCGGTGTACGTCATCTCTACTGGGATACTGGCCGCGGACTTGATATCGCATCGGCCGAGATGCTGGGTAAAGTGGTGGTCGGCGGCTCGATCATCTTAACCATCCTCACAGCCCTGATACTGCGCTAAGGATTTTGGGTATGGCATTTCTGACAGATCGAAAACGCGCCGCCGGACTTGGTTCGGCCAAAGACGGCACCGAGCATTTCTGGAACATGACCGTCAGCAGCTATGCGCTCTGCGTTCTGGTGCCGCTGTTTATTCTGACATTCGGAGGAATTCTCGGCGCCCCGTATGAAGAGGTGATCGCCTACTACGCACATCCGTTCCCCGCGATTGTGGCCGGTTTGACCATTGCTGTGGGATTTGTGCATTTCAATATGGGGGTACGGGTTCTTATCGAGGATTACACCGGCGGGCACACCCGCCAGACGCTTATCGTTGTCATGACCTGCCTCAGCTACACCGCCATGGCGATTGGATTGTATGCCATCGTCAAGCTCGCCCTGAACTGAAAGGGAGGTACCAACATGCCCGCCTATGAGTACATCAACCATACATACGACGTCGTCGTTGTAGGCGCAGGGGGCGCCGGTCTTAGGGCAACGCTTGGGATGGCCGAACAGGGGCTCAGGACCGCCTGCATCAGCAAGGTGTTCCCGACACGCTCCCATACCGTCGCCGCGCAAGGTGGTATCGCGGCCAGTCTGGGTAACATGGGGCCTGACAGTTGGCAGTGGCATATGTACGACACCGTCAAGGGTTCGGACTGGCTTGGGGATTCCGATGCGATGGAGTACCTCGCGCGGGAGGCGCCAAAGGCCGTCTACGAACTTGAGCATTATGGCGTGCCGTTCAGCCGCACCGAGACGGGCAAGATCTATCAGCGGCCCTTTGGCGGTCATACCACCGAATATGGCGAGGGGCCGCCGGTGCAACGCACCTGCGCCGCCGCAGACCGCACAGGTCACGCCATTCTGCATACACTCTATGGCCAAAGCCTGAAGCACAACGCGGAATTCTATATCGAGTATTTCGCCATAGATTTGATCATGTCCGACGACGGCGAATGTCAGGGTGTGATCGCCTGGAAGCTGGACGATGGCACCATACACCGCTTTAACGCAAAGATGGTCGTGCTGGCCACCGGCGGTTACGGCCGGGCTTACTTCAGCGCGACCAGCGCACACACCTGTACGGGCGACGGGGGCGGAATGGTCGCCCGGCAGAACCTGCCACTCCAGGATATGGAATTTGTGCAGTTCCACCCCACGGGGATCTATGGTGCCGGCTGCCTGATTACCGAGGGCGCCCGTGGCGAGGGCGGCTATCTGACCAATTCGGAGGGCGAACGCTTCATGGAGCGCTATGCCCCGACGTATAAGGATCTCGCCTCCCGCGACGTGGTGAGCCGGTGTATGACAATGGAAATTCGCGACGGGCGCGGTGTCGGCACCGATGGCGACCACATCCATCTGCATCTGGACCATCTGCCGAAGGAGGCGCTGGCCGAGCGCCTGCCCGGCATCAGCGAAAGCGCACGTATTTTCGCCGGGGTTGATGTAACCAAAGCGCCGATCCCGGTGCTGCCGACGGTGCACTACAATATGGGCGGTATCCCCACGAACTACTGGGGCGAGGTTCTGAACCCGACCGCAGACGATCACGACGCGATCCAACCAGGGCTCATGGCTGTGGGCGAGGCGGGGTGCGCCTCGGTCCATGGTGCAAACCGTCTGGGGTCAAATTCGTTGATCGATCTGGTGGTGTTTGGACGGGCCGCCGCGATAAAGGCTGGCAAGGTGGTCGACCCGGACGCGCCAAACCCCACACTGAATGAGAAGTCAGTGGATCGGGCCATGGCGCGCTTTGACAAACTCAGGCACGCGGCCGGCTCGACCTCGACCGCGGAACTTCGCCTGACCATGCAGAAAACCATGCAGGATGATGCTGCCGTGTTCCGCACTGATAAAACGCTCAACGAAGGCGCGAAAAAGATGATGCGCGTCGCCGAGGGCATGGATGATCTGAAGGTGTCGGACCAGTCGCTCATCTGGAATACGGATTTGATGGAGACGCTGGAACTGGCCAATCTGATGCCCAACGCCCTGACCACTGTTGTCAGCGCCGAGGCCCGCAAGGAAAGTCGCGGCGCACATGCGCACGAGGATTATCCGGACCGCGATGACGAAAAGTGGCGGGTGCATACTCTGGCGCTTATGGATGGCGACACCAAGGTGAAATTGAGCTATCGCGACGTTCATGTTGACCCGCTAACCAGCCACAACGAAGGTGGTATCGATCTGAAAAAGATTGCGCCGAAAGCAAGGGTTTATTGAGACCGGTCAAACCGGCGCAGCGTGCATGGAGACCCAAGAATGAAAACTGCAGTTATGTTCCTTGCCCTCGGGACCCTGACCGCCTGTCAAACCACGACCCAGACGGCGGGTAGCCCGACGTCCACGGCCCCGGCTGTGTCCCAAGCGGGTGCGGCCATGCCAGCCGGGCTGACGTCGGATGAGCAATTGATCTGGAACACGCTGACCCCCACAGCCCAGGCGCAAGCCGCAGATCATGTTGCGAACGGCGGATCCTTTGCCGACTTCATTGCGGGTTAGTGAGATGACCACGCTTCGGCTGCTGCTTGTGTCGCCATTGATCGCATTGGCCGCCTGTGGGAATTCCGGACCGGCGATCGAGTTTCGGTCGCAGCAGGAGCAGGTGTGCTACCAAAGGGTGAGCGCGCAGCTTCCGGGCGACAAGCAGTTACGGCGCAGCGGCTCTGGCCAGTTTGTTGAGGTGACGGTGATCAACGACCAAGTGCGCAATGCGGTCCCGTCCGAGGCCTTTAACAGCTGTATGGTGGCCGAGGCCGATCCGGACAGCCTGTCGGACATCGGGACGGTCACATTCACTGGCGATGAGCTGATCATCTGGAACAGTCTGAGCGACGAGGCCAAGCGGCGGGCGCTGGAGTTTATCAAGAACGGCGGGACGCTGACCGAGTTCGCAGCTGTCTGATGCGGCAGGACGGAGATTGAAATGGTTGAATTAACGCTCCCAAAGAACTCGCGCATAACGGTTGGCAAGACCTGGCCCAAGCCGGACGGCGCCACCCGGATAAAGACGTTCAAGATCTATCGATACAATCCCGATACGGCCGATAACCCCCGGGTCGACACCTACTTCGTTGATCTTGATACCTGCGGTCCGATGATGCTGGATGCGCTGATCAAAATCAAAAACGAGATCGATCCCACCCTGACCTTCCGCCGGTCTTGCCGCGAGGGGATATGCGGTTCTTGCGCGATGAACATCGGCGGGATCAATACACTGGCCTGTATCTACGGCATTGATGAGGTGCCGGGGGATATCTCGATCTATCCGCTTCCGCATATGCCTGTCATTAAGGATCTGGTTCCGGACCTGACCCATTTTTATGCACAGCACGCCAGTATCATGCCGTGGCTAGAGACCAAGACCAACCGACCTGCTGAAGAGTGGCGGCAATCGATCGAGGATCGCAAGAAACTCGATGGCCTGTACGAGTGTGTGATGTGCGCCAGTTGCTCGACCGCCTGCCCAAGTTACTGGTGGAATGGTGATCGATATCTGGGCCCGGCAGCGCTTTTGCATGCATATCGCTGGATAATCGACAGCCGGGACGAAGCCACCGGAGAACGCCTGGACGATTTGGAAGACCCGTTCAAGCTGTATCGGTGCCATACGATTATGAATTGCACAAAGACCTGTCCAAAGGGCCTCAACCCGGCAAAGTCGATTGCCGCGATCAAGCAAATGATGGTCGAGCGGCGGGTATAACCCTCCGGGCCCTTTGCCGGGCGGTCGCGAGCTGACATCCAGAGGCGGGCGTTTTTGCAGTTGCTGCGCAGCCCATGCTCCGGGCTTTGGCGCGCGGGCCGTGGTGCGTCATGTGTTCACCCGGCGCCGGAATACCCGAACCACTTACTCAGCGGCGAGGCGGTTCTGCGCGACCAGATCGACGATATCAGCCATAATCGCGTTCAGATTGAAGTCCTTCGGCGTATAGACCCGCGCGACCCCAAGCTTCTCCAGCCGGGCGGCGTCAATGTCGGGAATGATCCCTCCTGCGATTACAGGAATCTCGCCCCGTCCGGACGCTGCCAGGCGGTTCAGCGTGTCCTCGATCAACGGCATGTGAGAGCCCGACAGGATGGACAGGCCGATAATGTCGACCTTTTGCTCGATGGCGATATCAACCAGGTCTTCGGGCGTCATCCGGATACCTTCATAGATCACCTTCATTCCGCAGTCCCGCGCCCGGACGGCGATCTGTTCCGCCCCGTTTGAATGTCCGTCCAGGCCTGGTTTGCCAATCAGAACACGGATTTGCCGACCAAGCTTGCGCGCCCCGGCGTCAACCTGTGCGCGGATCTCATCCAGGCCCTCGGCTGCATTCGACACCGATGTGCCGACACCGGTGGGCGCCCGATACTCCCCAAATGCGGCGCGCATCGCTGCCCCCCATTCTCCGGTGGTCACACCTGCACGCGCGGCCTGAATCGACGGCGGCATGATGTTATCCCCGCGCTGAGCCGCTTCTTTTAGCGCGGCGAGGGCGGCCGAAACCGCCTCCCGATCCCTGTCCCGGCGCCACTCGTTCAGGCGGTTGACCTGCTCAGCTTCGACAGACGGATCAACCACCAGAATGTCGTCATCGCCGCCGGTTAACGGGCTGTCTTCCCCGTTAGTAAACCTGTTGACCCCCACCACGGTAGTCTCGCCCCGCTCGATACGGTTCAGCCGCGCCGCATTTGCATCCACCAGACGGGTCTTCATGTACTCGATTGCGGCGACGGTTCCTCCCATCGTGTCGATCAGGGCAAGCTCTTCGCGTGCGCTTTCTTTCAGCGCCGTGACCTTCGCTTCCACCACAGGATTTCCATCGAACAGGTCGCCGTATTCCAGAAGGTCGGTTTCCAGCGCAAGGATCTGCTGCATGCGCAGCGACCATTGCTGGTCCCAGGGTCGCGGCAGACCAAGTGCCTCGTTCCACGCGGGCAACTGCACGGCACGCGCCCTGGCGTTCTTGCTCAGCGTGACCGCAAGCATCTCGATCAATATCCGGTGGACGTTGTTCTCAGGCTGTTGCTCGGTCAGCCCGAGGGAGTTTACCTGCACACCATAGCGGAAACGCCGATACTTGGGGTCACGAACGCCATATCGGGTGCGGCAAATCTCGTCCCACAGATCGACAAAGGCACGCATCTTGCACATTTCGGTAACGAACCGGATACCGGCGTTCACAAAGAAGCTGATACGCCCGACCATCATGGGAAACTCGTCAGCCGGAACAGAATCGCGTACCTGATCAAGGACCGCCTGCGCCGTTGCCAGTGCGAAGGCCAGCTCCTGCTCGGGCGTCGCCCCTGCCTCCTGCAGGTGGTAGGAACAGACATTCATCGGGTTCCACTTCGGAACCGCAGCATAGCAATACTCTGTCACATCTCCGATCAAACGAAGCGATGGGCCGGGCGGGAAGATATAGGTACCACGGCTCAGATACTCTTTGATGATGTCATTCTGAACCGTGCCCTGGAGGGTTCGGATATCCGCGCCCTGTTCCTCGGCCACGGCTATATAGAGGGCCAAAAGCCATGGCGCTGTCGCATTGATGGTCATCGAAGTGTTCATCTGATCCAGCGGGATCTGGTCGAACAGCATGCGCATGTCGCCAAGGTGGCAGATCGGAACGCCGACCTTGCCGACCTCACTTTTGCTGAGCACGTGATCGCTGTCATATCCGGTCTGTGTCGGCAGATCGAATGCAACCGACAGGCCGGTCTGACCCTTCGCAAGGTTGCTTCGATACAACGCGTTTGATGCTGCCGCCGTGGAATGACCGGCGTAGGTTCGGAAAATCCAGGGCCGATCCTTGGGACTTGGCACATCCGGGGACATCGGGTCAGACATCAAACCACCCTTTCGCAGCGCAGCAGAGAGTCTGCCGCAGTGCAAACGGCATAATCGGAACAATAAAATTACGCAAGATATAAATTATACAGAATTATGTTACGCTAGAAAATTATGCGGGGGCGGTCTCATACATGAGGATTACATCATTCATCGCGGTCAGCAGCGGGTCGGCCTGATCCGCGATGGAGACAAGCTCGTACCGGCTGGCAATCCCGTTTCGGGAGATCTGGTCGACAATGCTGCGATAGTCCGACCAGAGATCCTGAACCTCAACCAATCCCTCTCGAACATTCAACGGCGGCGGTGGCAAGGTGATCGTGGGTAGGCCCTGCATCAACGCGTACAGGCTTGCGTCAAACAGCTCGATGGTTTTGCTCAGGATCAACTGATTCTGACCAACCTCGAAGCCCAGGGCGATCAGAGCAGCCTCCTTTGCGGACTTCTGTGTCAACATCCGCTGGCGGCCAGCTATGTTGATCGCGACGGCGATGCCTGGATCCGCTGCCGTATTACCATAAGCCTGTAGCATCGCCTTCATCAGGTCATCCGACGCGGTCAGGATATTCATGTTGAGTGTCGCGATTGTGGGGATGTTCGGGTCAGTGACGGTCTTACGGTCAATGATTTCAGCAAGTGTTGTCCCGAAGGCCGCCCAATAGCTGTCGATTGTGCCAAGTTGGGCGAGGACGGCATCCTCGCGCTCTGGTGGCAGGCCCTGCGTGTCATCGCCGTCACGCAAAGCGGCAAGAGTAGCGCCAAACTCCTGATGACTTTGGCGCAGAATCGATAGATGCCGTTTCGCTGAAATGTCCAGCGCCATAAAGGTCGCCGCCCGGCTCATCCGTTGCGTCAGCATTCTTTGCTGACCCGCCAGCACAATCCTGCGCCGTACCAGAGCGTCCGCCGGGGCCTGGGCACGGATCTGGAATGGCACGGCGAGGGGGATGGCCGCTGCCGCCAAAACACCCAATGCACTGCGCCGGGAAAGTCCGGGCTGAACGGATACTCTCATTGCTTCCCTCACTCCTGTTTTGGCCGGCTTCTGGCACGTTCACTGTCATTGCGCGTGCCGACAAATTGTCGGTTCGGCATATACTGCTGTGTGGCGGCAACCTCTCCGAATGAAACGGCAAAAATATGGTAAAGATCCCGGCCCGCGGGAAACCGCCGACGCCCAAATTGGTGCAGCGCAAAATCAGCGCTTGATATGTGTGCGTAATATAATTACAAAGTTAGTAGTTATATTGGAGTTTTATGGCGCAATTAAATTTCGCCTGATTCGAGGAGTTCGCGATGTTGGATACCCAAACACCCAAGGCAACCAGAGGTACGGCTGATCCCCAAATCCATGAAGTCGGCCAGATCCCGCCGCTCGGCAAACTGCCGGACAAAATGTATGCTTGGACAATCCGCCGGGACCGGCATGGGGAACCCGAACAGGCCTTTGAGGTCGAGGTTGTGGATACGCCCAAACCGGACAGCAACGAAGTGGTCGTTCTCGTGATGGCTGCGGGCGTGAATTACAACGGCGTCTGGGCGGGTCTGGGCGTCCCGCTGTCCCCGTTCGATGTGCATGGCGCGGCGTTCCACATTGCCGGTTCGGACGCGTCCGGCATCGTCTGGGCGGTCGGAGATAAAGTGCGGCGGTGGAAAGTCGGCGATGAAGTTGTGATCCATTGCAACCAGGACGACGGCGACGACGAGCATTGTAATGGCGGGGATCCGATGTTCAGCCCCAGTCAGCGGATCTGGGGGTACGAGACACCAGACGGCAGCTTTGCGCAATACACCTGCGTGCAGTCTCAACAACTCATGCCACGGCCCAAACATCTCACATGGGAAGAGGCTGCATGCTACACGCTTACCCTGGCCACAGCGTACCGGATGCTATTTGGCCATGCGCCTCATGAGCTGCGGCCGGGACAGAATGTTCTGGTTTGGGGCGCATCCGGGGGGCTGGGGTCGTATGCCATCCAGCTGATCAATACCGCCGGCGCCAACGCCATAGCCGTCATTTCCGACGAGGATAAGCGCGCGTTTGTCACAGGACTGGGCGCAAAAGGCGTCATAAACCGCAAGGATTTCAAGTGTTGGGGGCAGATGCCCACCGTGAACACGCCCGAGTACAAAGAGTGGTTTGCCGAGGTACGAAAATTCGGAAAGGCTATCTGGGACATCACCGGCAAAGGCGTAAACGTTGACATGGTATTCGAGCATCCGGGCGAGGCGACCTTCCCGGTGTCCACATTTGTTGTGAAGAAGGGTGGCATGGTGGTGATCTGCGCGGGAACCACAGGGTACAATCTGACGCTTGATGCTCGGTATCTGTGGATGCATCAGAAACGTGTTCAGGGGAGCCACTTTGCGAACCTCAAGCAGGCTGCCGCCGCAAATCAACTTATGGTAGAACGCCGCCTGGAGCCTTGCATGTCCGAGGTCTTTCCCTGGGCGGAGATTCCGCATGCCCATACCAAGATGCTGAGGAATGAACACAAGCCCGGAAACATGTCTGTCCTGGTCGGTGCACCGCGAACTGGTTTACGTACGATTGAGGATGCGCGCGAGGCGTCGGAAAATGGCGAAAACTAGAAGGTTTTGCCCCATTTATGCCGCAATCTGCGCGCCACGGCGAAACAGGGCGAAAGCTGTAGCAAATAGTCGCACCGTTGCTCAGTTGCATCCCCCCCAATATTGGGGGGGTGCATGCCCTGAGATTGGTTGATAATATAACACATGCTACGGTTGTTTTAACAATCTGTTAACCTTTTCGCCCGAGGCTAAAAATGTCGCAAGAATGGATGCTGGACCTTCTGAAAGACTTGCGTGTCGTCGCGCACAGACAGGCGATGTACGAAGTGGCTGAGCATCTGGATGATGTGGCTGTTCTCGTCGCGCGAGAGGTTCAGATATCCAATGCTTGCCTAGCTGCAGCGAGCGCTGAAGATGAATTGGATGGAGACGTTTCTCGAGCGGTTGCAGAGTGCGACACGCCTTGAGGATATCCAACAGCTGATCGAGGGTCTAAGGGACACTCTTAGCGTAGAACACGCAATTTACCATATAGTTGGCGGGACCGGACAGGAATATGGTGCCCTGACCTACGACAAGGACTGGGTCGAGCACTACATCAACCAACAGTACTTTCGCGTTGATCCGGTCGTCACGGAAGCGCTTCGTTCGAGCAGCCCGATTAATTGGAATCAGCTTGACTGGTCACCGTCAGCCGCCCGCACATTGCTGGGCGAGGCTTCGGACAATGGTGTCGGCAATCAGGGTTACTCAATCCCCATACGCGGCGTTGGCGGTCAAATGGCGCTCTTCTCGGTCACCAGTTTCGATAGTGAAGCTGCCTGGGACCGATTCGGTGATGAGCATTTGCGTAACCTGATCCTCGTCGGTCACTACATCCATCAGCATACTTCCAAGATCATGGGCAACGACCGGTTGGAGGATGAGGCGCATCTCAGCCCGCGCGAGCGGGATGTCCTGATGCTGCTGTCGCATGGCAGCTCGCGCGCCGAAGCAGCCGAGAAGCTACGGATTTCCCAACATACTTTGCGGGATTATCTGGACGCCGCGCGCGAAAAGCTGGGCGCTCAGAACACCACTCATGCGGTGGCCACGGCCATGGTGCGGGGCCTGCTTCTTCCCTGAAAACGTTGCAAATTTTATGTTAATGCGCACGGTCAGCGCTGATTAACCATACCGATCATAGGTGAAAGCTCCCAACCCACGGAGCTTAGCCATGATCCACTATTTGTACGCCAATCAACTGCCCGCACATCAGCAGCTTGCGGATGAAATGTACCGCGACCGCGCCAGTCAGTTCATTGATCGCCTGAAATGGGACCTCAAAACCGATGCCGACGGGCGTGAGCGGGATGAATATGACTACATGAACCCGCTTTACATCATCCTTACGCAACCGGACGGTCGGCATGGTGCATCAATGCGGGTAATGCCCTCGATGGGGCGGACAATGGTCAATGATCACTTTCGGCATTTGAACCATGGCATTGCCATTCGTGCACCTTTTGTGTGGGAGTGTACCCGTTTCTGCCTGGCGCCGAACCTCGGCGGTCAGGCAAAGTCATATGCCGGCACGCTTATGCTGGCAGGTCAGGAACTGGGGCTCAGGTTCGGTCTGACGCGCGCGTTGGGGGTTTATGACAATCGAATGACCCGGATATATAAAGGCATCGGCTGGGAACCCAAGTTTGTGGGGTCACAAGGCGAAGGGCGTGAGAAGATCTGCCTCGGCCTTTGGCCGTTTGGCCGGGAAATCCGCGCAAAGATTGCCGAAAACGCGGGGATCGATCCGAACCTGGCGGCGCCGTGGTTCGATGCCTCGTTCCCCGACTATCGGGATGGCCAGGCTGCCTGAGCCGCTGAATCCCCCTTGCAATCCGCCGCGTATCGTCTAATCAGCACCTCTGTCGCGGGGCACCACCCTTGGAGGCCCCCGCGACCTATGCAAACAGGAGATTAAGCTATGGCAAGCGAGACACCGACTCTCAACGCCACGGCGCGCGCGGGGACAGGCAAGGGGGCCGCCCGCCAGGCACGTCGTGAGGGCCTAGTGCCCGGTGTGATTTATGGTGGCGGGGAAGACCCGATCACCATCAGCGTGAAGTTCAACGAACTGTTGAAGATGCTTAAGGCAGGAAAGTTCCTTTCGACACTGCTGACAATCAAGCTTGATGGCGCCGAGCAGCGTGTGATCTGCCGTGGCGTGCAACGCGACGTGGTGAAGGACCTGCCGACGCATGTCGACTTCCTGCGCCTCAGCCGACGCTCGCGTATCAACCTCTATATTCCGGTTGAGTTCGTGAACGAGGAATCCGCACCCGGGATAAAGAAGGGCGGCGTTTTGACCATCGTGCGTCCCGAGGTCGAACTGAAAGTCACCGCAGGCGATATCCCCGAACAGATTACAGCGGATCTGTCCGGTCTGGACGTGGGTGACACAATCACAATATCGGACATCAAATTGCCCGAGGGCAGCCGACCAATGATCACCGACCGTGATTTCGTTATCGCAAACATCACCGCGCCGTCGGGTCTGCGCTCGGCCGGCGAGGACGACGAGGACGACGAGGCGGCCGAAGCGGATGGCGAAGCGGCGGCGACCGAAGACGCATAATTCCGCGGTGCGCTAGGATGTGCTACACGAAAACGCGCCGCCGGTCCCGGCGGGGCGTTTTTTTTGGGAGTGAGCCATGATCCTGATTGTTGGGTTGGGTAATCCCGGCCAAAAATATGCGCGCAACCGTCACAACATTGGCTTCATGGCCGTGGATGAAATTGCCCGCGCGCATGGCTTTGGTCCCTGGCGCGAGAAGTTTCAGGGTGCGATTTCCGACGGCCGCATAGGTGCCGGTAAGGTGCTGCTGCTTAAGCCGAACACTTTCATGAACCTCTCCGGGCAATCGGTGGGCGAGGCAATGCGGTTCTACAAGCTCGAACCTGATAAGGTGATTGTGCTGCATGACGAACTTGATCTGGCACCCGGGAAGGTCCGTGTGAAAACCGGTGGTGGTCACGCGGGCCATAACGGCCTGCGCTCACTCCACCAGCATATCGGAGACACCTATGTGCGGGTCCGCCTGGGTATCGGACATCCGGGTGACAAACGTTTGGTCTCGCACTATGTGCTGGGCGACTTTGCCAAAGCGGACGAAGACTGGCTCTCACCTTTGATCGACGGCATCGGTCGCGCATTCCCGGAACTTGTCGCAGGAGACGCGGCAAAGTTTCAGTCGCAAGTGGCCCTGTATCGTCAGACCTCCGCACCGGATGTCGCAACAAAGACACCGAAACCTGCGCCCAAGGAACCCAATGCCGAACCACCGCGATCGGCGCTTCAGCGGTTGGTGGACAAGTTCAGCTCGCCCGGTCCTTGATCGGTTCATCCGGCGTTGGCCGGTCATCGACGTCCAGAAGATCTTCGATGAACATGCTCAGAAGTTGTGTGCGTCCAGACACATCGGCCTTGCGGTAAATTGCGTAGCTCTGCGCTTTGACTGTGCCGTCGCTGGTCTTCCGCAGCTCGGCGATCTCGTTGATTGAATAGCCTTTCAGCGTGAACCACGCCACATCCCGCTCGGCCGGGGTCAGGCCCCATGACTGGAACCGTTCCTCCAGCAATTCGGCAAAGGCGCCCGACGCCGCCCGTAGTTGCCGTTCGACAATACGATTGCGCCGGGTGGTCAAGATCAATAGCCGCAGGCCGACCGAAAATCCGATGATCAGCCCAAGCGCCGATCCGACCTCTATGGCCTCGCGCAGTTGCCAGGATATCGGCTCCGTTCTCAGCCCGACGATCCCGGCGCCAACATCCCATAAAAAAAAACCGATCGCGGCCAGCTGAATGGGTACGATGATCCAGAGTATGAGCGCCGAGCGTTTCATGCATGTGGTGGCGGGTTAATCATCGTCGTCATCATCATCATCATCATCATCATCGTCATCATCATCATCATCATCGTCGTCATCGTCATCGTCATCATCATTACCACCGCCGCTGTTGCCGCCTCCATTATTGTCGTCGTCATCATCCCCGTCATCCCCGCCGCGTTGGGCACTTGGCTCAGATCGGCCCTGTTCATCATCGTCCTGCCCCCGACGGGCGTCCACCTCCTGCCAGTAATCGCGGAGAATTTCACCCGTATTGGGGTTAAACACCAATTCGCGCGTATGTCGGTTCGAACGTGCAATGACGCGAGTACGGCGCAGAAACGTGGTTTCAACCCGCTCTACTCGAAAGCCTTGCGCCTCAAGCTGGGTGATGACCTGCGTAAGCGCGCTGCCTTGCGCCCATGCTTGAGGGCTAAGGCACAGCGTTGCAGTGATGGCGAGGGTGCAGATAGACACCCTCGCCAGTCTTGCCATAGATCTACACGGCCTTGCGAGTCCTAGGATTGGCATACGCGCGCCTTTACATAGGCCACCGGAATGGTCTTCAGACCCTCACACCCGGTCGCTGATTAATCATCATCGTCATCATCATCATCGTCGTCGTCATCATCGTCATCGTCGTCGTCATCATCGTCATCATCGTCATCGCGATCATCGCGGTCGTCATCTCTGTCATCACGGTCGTCCCGACCTTCCTCGTCATCGTCCCGATCGTTCTCATCATCATCATCATCGTCATCATCATCGTCGTCGTCGTCGCGATCATCCCGGTCCCTGTTTCTGTCCCGGTCATCGTCTTCACGTCGGGTCCGATCAACGACAATCTCGCCGCTACTGGCGTCATAGATGATCGTGCGCTCAGTGCCGCGGCCGTAGGCATCGATGATAAGTTGACCGGATTTGCGCTCAACCTCAACCTTGCGGAAGCCTTGCTCGCGCAGCACGTCAATGACGCCAGACAATGAGGTTGTTTCCGCGCTCAGGGCCGAAGCGCTGAGGAGGACGGCGGTGGCGGTGAGGTTTTTAACAAGCATCAACAATCTCCTTTTGGTTTCATCCAGCACGAAAAGACCATGCCGATGGGCCTAATCTGGCCGCCGCAAACGCAAAGGGATATTGCCCGGCAGTTTAGGCCGCTGTCTGCAAACCTTTGGCAGTGCGGCCTAAACTGGGGTTTATTCGGGGTCTACGCCCGGTCAATCCTTTCTGAAATACTTTTTCTCACGCGGTTTTCCGTCCCATCCCGGCTTGCCACGGGGTTTGTCATCACGGGGCGACCGGGGTCCCCGATCGTCTTCGCGATGTTCCCATTTGCGCAGCAACGTCGCCGGGAATGTGTCACGTCCTATCGTGCCTTCGTGGCACCACACGGTGTGTACGCCATCATCATCCAGTGCCTCGACCGCCATACGCATGGATCCTGCCGAGAGCACGACGATGTCGCCGATCTTGTAATCAGCCATTTTCGGTGTTCCTTTGTTTTCGTCCCGGGCCATGTCTCGCGCCGGTGAACCGCCGCGCGTCTTGCGCCAATCCGCGTGCCAGGTCCAGCGAAATCGTGCCGCCGGGGGTGCCGGTCACATCGTTACGCCCAACGCCTCGGCCACCGTGAATATGTCCTTGTCGCCGCGACCGCACATGTTCATTACCAGCAAATGATCCTTGGGCAGGGTCGGTGCAAGCTTTGTGACATGCGCCAGCGCATGGCTTGGCTCCAGCGCAGGAATAATCCCCTCGGTCTGACAGGACAGTTGGAACGCCTCAAGCGCCTCGGCGTCGGTCACCGAAACGTATTCGACGCGGCCGATATCGTGTAGCCATGCATGCTCTGGCCCGATGCCCGGGTAATCCAGACCAGCACTGATGGAATGCCCCTCGAGAATTTGCCCATCCCCGTCCTGCAACAGGTACGTTCGGTTCCCGTGCAGGACGCCAGGACGCCCACCTGTCAGGCTGGCGGCATGTTCCATCCGGTTGTCAACGCCGTGGCCGCCGGCCTCAACCCCGATAATCCGCACGGATGTGTCGTCCAAAAACGGGTGGAACAGACCCATCGCATTCGAACCGCCACCGATGCAGGCGACAAGGCTGTCCGGCAAGCGACCCTCTGCGGCCTGCATCTGTTGTTTGGTTTCGGTGCCAATGATGGCCTGAAAGTCCCGCACCATTGCGGGATAGGGGTGGGGCCCGGCGACAGTCCCGATGCAGTAGAACGTGTCCGCTACATTGGTGACCCAGTCGCGCAACGCTTCGTTCATTGCATCCTTCAGCGTCGCCCGGCCCGAAGTGACCGGCACAACCTCGGCCCCCAGCAGCTTCATTCGGAACACATTCGGGGCCTGACGTTCAACGTCGGTGGCACCCATGAAGACAATGCACTTCAGGCCGAACTTGGCACAGACGGTAGCAGTGGCCACGCCATGCTGGCCCGCACCAGTCTCGGCGATGATCCGGGTTTTGCCCATGCGCCGCGCCAGAATGATCTGGCCCATCACATTGTTGATCTTGTGCGCGCCGGTATGATTCAACTCATCCCGTTTGAGGTAAATCTTGGCGCCGCCAAGATGCGCGGTCAGACGCTCGGCAAAGTAAAGCGGGCTGGGCCGACCGACATAATGGGTCCACAGGTCATTCATCTCGGCCCAGAAACCATCATCGGTCTTGGCGTGTTCGTATTGCGCTTCCAGCTCAAGGATCAGGGGCATCAATGTTTCCGAGACAAATCGCCCGCCAAACAGGCCGAAGCGTCCCCGTTCGTCAGGGCCGGTGCGGTATGAGTTGAGCATTTCCGAGGCCATGGCGCGTCTCCTAATTCCTGCGTCCGCCTCCTCTTACCTGTCACGGGACCGGGTTGCTACGGCAATTATAGCTGTGGGGAAGTGTTGCGCCGTGCAAACGGCCTGACTGAAGGTGTCATTCCTCAAATACAAAGGGGCCCGCCAAACGTGGCGAGCCCCGTATCGTATAGGGGTCGGGCAGGTTGGGCCCTCCTAACCGGTTAGTTCACCGTGGCGTCCAGCGCGGGCGCAGTGCCAATGGCGATTTGGCGGGGTTTCAGCGCCTCGGGCACTTCCCGAACCAGGTCTACATGGAGCAGTCCGTTCTCGGTCGTGGCAGCGGTTGCCCGGACGTGATCGGCCAGCTGGAACCGGCGCTCGAAGGCGCGGGCGGCGATACCGCGGTGCAGGTATTTGACCTCGGCCCCATCGGTAGCTTTCTTGCCCGAGATCAGCAGCTGGCTGTCCTTGGCCTCGATGTTGAGTTCCGCATCGGTGAACCCGGCAACGGCAACCGTAATCCGGTAGGAATCATCACCGGTTTTTTCGATGTTGTAGGGGGGATAGCTCTCGGTACTGACATCGTTGCTGAGCACGCTGTCCAGCATTCCGGCAAGGCGATCAAAGCCAACGGTAGACCGATAGAGCGGGGAAAAATCATAGGTACGCATGTGCATCCTCCTAAAGAAGCGATACGTGGTTCCGGTGCTCCGACATGGACACACCGTTCTTGGGTTTATCATCGGGCCTGAGTATCAGCACCCGATGCAAAAGATGTAGGAACCTGTTCGATGCGGTTCAAGACCCGACGTCTACGGGTTGCGTTCGGAAGTTTGGGAAAGCCTAAGCTATTGCTTTACAATGGTATTTACGGGCTGATCTGGGGCAGAGTCCGTCCGGTTGCAATCGCCGGTTTGGTGTTTCGGCCCAGCTGGGCAGCAATTGAAGGGCGCTCGCCGGACTTCGGTGCGGTCAGTGAACGGAAAACCGGATCGGTAACATTCATCTGCTGCAAAAGCGCGTCCAGTGGCGCGCCTAACGAAGCGGCAAGCGCGACCGGCTGTTCTTTCCACTGTGCCATGGCCGACATTACACTGGCAATCTTGGGGCCTGTGCCGGTGTCCACAAACACCGGGGAACCCGAGGCGCCAAATGTCACGTTGCAGGAGTACACCAGCACATTGCCGCGCACATCAAGCATGTGGCACGTCTCTTGCAGCGACGGCGCATCCTCGCGACCGGCAGCATAGGACACGACCTTCACCCGATCGCCGGTGCGCGGCCTCTCGTACCGGTCGAAGGGCACGATGGAGGTGTCGCGGATCGGGCGCTCAAGCTCAACAATGGCGATGTCCGTCGCAACGCGATTCATCTTGTCGTCATCGTAGTAACGATAGTCGTCGTGGACAGTGAACCGCCGCGCCCGACGACTAGCCGTTGCGCGACCGTTGCGCAGCCCGGCACGGAACATGATCCGCCCCGGCTCATACATCTTTCCGGTGCGGCGATTGAAGACACAATGCGCGGCGGTAAGGACATGACGTTCGGTGATCAGTGCCCCCGTGCAGAAACCGGCATTCTCAAGATCCAATCGTCCAACGGCCTGCCAGGCCCGGGCTTCTTCGGCATCTGTGAGTTTGCGTAGACCGGAAGCCTCTTGCGCCTGGGACAGGCCCGCCAACAGCACAAGACACAATACGAGACTACACAATTTCATACTTCGACCTATATCATCAGTTTCGCAAAACGCCACCAATGGTTGCGGTCAATTGTGGCAATTTTAGTCGCTAGTGGCGGCCATCATGTGAGAAAGTTTTGACGGTACTGGTCCGCCGGTCGCCCAATCGAGTAATTCAGCGGTGTGAACGATCGGTGTTTCGGTTCCGGATCCGATCTGCATCATGCAGCCGATGTTGCCGGCGGCAATGACGTCGGGTGCTGTCGCATTGATCGTGGTCACCTTAAGGTCCTTAAGTTGCTGCGAGATTTCGGGTTGCATCAGGTTATAGGTCCCGGCCGAGCCACAGCACAGATGCGGATCCCGGGGCTCGACCACGGTGTATCCTGCCGATTTCAGAAGTGTCTTTGGGTGCGTCTTGATCTGTTGGCCATGTTGCAGCGAACAGGCCGAGTGATAGGCCACCCGCAACGCCGGAGCGTGTATCGGCGTCTGCAGGCCAAGGTCTATCATGACCTCCGAGATGTCCTTGGCAATGTCGGATACCCGGGCGGCATCCTGCGCCAGCGCCTCGTTGCGCAACATATGTCCGTAGTCTTTGACGGTAGTTCCGCAACCCGATGTGTTGATAACGATCGCATCAAGACCGTCTCCATCCATTTCACGGGCCCAGGCGCGAATGTTCTTGGCTGCGGTTGCGTGGCTTTCCCGGGTCTTTCCCATGTGGTGGGTCAAGGCACCGCAACATCCGGCACCGGATGCGATGACCACCTCGCAGCCGTGGCGACGTAACAGGCGAATCGTCGCGGTGTTTATGTCGGTATTCAGCGCTTTCTGTGCGCAGCCGGTCATCAGCGCCACGCGTCTGCGCCGCGGCCCCTCGGCAGGTAGCACTTGCGGGTCATCCAGGCGGCTCACCGGCGGAATTGTCTGTGGCGCCATGGCCAGCATGGCCTTCAGCCGGGGGTCGGGAACAAGCGGCGCAAACGGCTTGCCTATTTTTGCCGCCAGAAGGGCTAGTCGAAACCGCGTCGGATAGGGCAGGATTCGTGCCAGAACCCAGCGCAAGGCGCAGTCGGTCAGCGGTCTTTTGTAGGTCTGTTCAATGTACTCGCGCGCATGATCGACAAGGTGCATATAGTGTACGCCCGATGGACAGGTGCTCATGCAGGCCAGGCAGGACAAACAGCGGTCTATATGTTTTACCGTTTTCTCGTCCGCCGGGCGGCCTTTTTCCAGCATATCCTTGATCAGATAGATCCGCCCCCGCGGGCTGTCCAACTCATCCCCCAGAACCTGATACGTCGGGCAGGTGGCCGTACAAAACCCGCAGTGGACGCAACTCCGCAAAACCTCGTTCGAACGCTCGATGGCGGGGTCTTTCAGTTGTGCCGGGGAAAAGTTGGTCTGCATGAATCTGCTCCACCTCACGCGTTTTGGCGTTGGGTCATCTGTATGTTTGGGGCGGTCAGCCCATACGACCGGGGTTAAGGATACCCTTTGGATCAAACTGCGCCCGCAGCCCACGGGACATTCGCGAAAGGGGCTCAGGTTCGGGTTCGAACACGCGCAGCTTTGTCTTGGTCTCCTCGGACCCGCGCACCAGTGTTGCGTGACCGGGGATGCCGCGCAGGTCGTGGCGCAGGTCATGCCCTTCGGCAACACGCGCCCAGACAAGTCCACCACCCCAATCGAGCAGCGTGGCCCCCGGCTGGCCAACGGCATCGACCACCCGGGGGCCATCTGTCGGTTTCACCGAAACGCGCCAGACGTCTCCGGGCCCGGTTGCAATTGCCTTGGCATCACGAATATCGGCCCAAAGGGATGCAGTCTCGGCCGGATCCGAGTGAACCGAAACATCCCCGAACCGCCCGAACATCTCGCGCAGTTGCGCTGCACGATAGCGCACCGATCCCTCAAAACCCTCAACGCGGACCACCGCGTCCCCGTCCGGGGTAAACGCAGCGCCGGTCACATCATAGGGTGAGCCAAGCGCCGCACTCAGCGCCGCGACACCGTCGGACGTCTGCAATGCATGCGCCCGGACCGTTGCCGTCGCCTCGGCCGATGGCAGCAACTTGAAACTCACTTCGCTGAGGACACCCAAGGTGCCGTGGCTTCCCGCCATCAATTTCACCAGATCATAACCGGTGACATTCTTCATCACCCGCCCGCCGTTTTTGATCGCGGTGCCCCGCCCATCGACAAAGCGGACACCGATCAGACTGTCGCGGCAGGCACCGGCCTGGATGCGCCTTGGCCCTGAGACATTCGCCGCGACCACGCCGCCAATGGTCGGTGTCCCATTCGAACCATAGAGGGCCCGATGATCCATCGGTTCGAATGGCAGCTTTTGGTTTTCAGCCTCCAATGCGTTCTCGATCTCGGCCATAGGGGTGCCCGCCCGCGCGACAAGGGTAAGCGCACCGGGATCGTAGAGCGTCATGCCGGTCAGCGCCGCGGTCTCAAGGATGTCTCCGGTCACCGCATGGCCGAGACCTGAGCGTGTTCCGCCGCCCCGGATATGCAGAGGTACCGCGGCGTCGGAGGCGGTGGCGACCGCTTCGGCCAGTTCATCCTCTGTTGTCGGTGTCACGTTGTTGCTGCCTGCCAATTGCGTCTGGTTTTTGGGTTCTACCCGCTGTGCGGTTCGCTGCGCTTAGCACTTTTGATCTATGCGGCCCGCCGCTGATCCGTCGTGTGAAGCGGAAAGACCTTGGCAGGGTTCAACAGCCATTTGGGATCAAAGACATCCTTGACCCGCAACTGAATCTCGATGTCATCCGGGTTGTACTGGGTGAGCATCAGATCGCGTTTTTCGATCCCTACGCCATGCTCCCCCGTCAGGCATCCACCAACCTCGACGCATAGCCTAAGGATGTCAGCACCAAGGGCTTCGCAGAGTTCAAGGTCGCCGGGTTTGTTTGCATCAAACAGGATCAGGGGGTGCATGTTGCCGTCGCCCGCATGAAAAACATTGCCGACCTGCAGCCCGTACTCCTGGCTCATCTCGGTGATCCGGCGCAGGACATGCGGAAGTTGGCTAACCGGGATTGTCCCATCAAGACACATGTAATCATTCACTTGCCCCATGGCGCCAAAGGCCGATTTACGTCCCTTCCAGATCAGCGCGCTTTCCTCGGCACTCTGGCTTTCACGCAACTCCACCGGGTCATGCCGGCGGGCAATTTCCATGATCTTTTCAAGCTGCTCGGCGATCTCTGCCTCCGAGCCTTCGACCTCGACGATCAGAAGCGCCTCGACCATGGGATAACCGGCGCCAGCGAAATTCTCGCAAACCTCGATACAGAGCCGATCCATAAATTCTATCGCAACGGGCAAAACACCCGCCTTGATGATATCGGATACACAGGCACCGGCCACTTCGCTTGAGTCAAATCCCATCAGGACCGGTCGTGCCCCCTCGGGTTTGTGTAGTATCCGCAACGTAGCTTCGGTCACCACGCCCAGCTGCCCCTCGGATCCACACAACAGACCCAACAGGTCAAGACCGCTCGCATCCAAGTGCGCGCCGCCCACCTCAACGACTTCGCCCTCCATGGTAACAAGCGTTACCCCCAGCAGGTTGTTCGTGGTCACACCATATTTCAGGCAATGTGCGCCACCGGAATTCATCGCGATGTTTCCCGCAATCGCACAGGCCAGTTGGCTGGACGGGTCTGGCGCATAGAAAAACGAGTCCGCCTCCACGGCACCTGTCACGCTGAGGTTCGTGCGTCCGGATTGCACCTTGATGAAACGGTTGTCGTAATCCGTTTCAAGGACATCATTCAACTTGGCCACGCCCAGAATGATACTATCCTCGGTCGGCAGCGCGCCACCGGCCAGCGATGTCCCCGAGCCGCGTGGAACCACCGGAATGCCTTCGGCATGGCACAGTTTCAGCACTGCCGCGACCTCCTCGGTCGACGCTGGCAACACCGCGGCAAGGGGTGGGCAGCGGTAAGCGGTCAAAGCATCGCACTCATACGCCCGTGTCTCTGCCGGATCCGAAATCACTGACTTGGCGGGGAGGATTTCGCACAGCTTGGCCACGATGGCCTCCTTGCGGGACAGGATCGCTGCGTCAGGCTTGGGCATTTCCATTGGGGCCTCCCGAACATCTTACAATTGGTAATTTTATATTACCAATTTTGGGATTTGAAAAGCGAATTCTCACGCGTATGGGTGGGGCATGATGTCAGACCCCGTACGACTGCTCGATCTCTTCACCTTGGTGGACTGGTTTGCCTTTGCATTTCTGGTGTTCAGCCTTGGCCTCACGCGACGGATCATCGAGCATCCGCCAACGTCGATGCCATCAACGCATGTCCTGATGCGGCAATACCGGCGCCAGTGGATGGCTGAGATGGCGGCGCGCGACGTGCGGATTTTTGACGCCCAGGTGCTGGCAACGCTGCGCCAGGGCGCAACGTTTTTCGCGTCGACCACTCTGATCTCTATCGGCGGTGGTGCGGCAATCCTTGGCCAGGCCGAGCGGGTCGAGACAGTTGCCCGCGACCTTAATCCCGGCTTCAGCGCACCCCTCATCGTCTGGGAGGTGAAGATCCTGCTGGTGGTTATCCTGCTCGGACTTGCCTTTCTCAAGTTCGTGTGGTCGATCCGCCTGTTCGGCTATTGCGCAGTCATGATGTCCGCAATCCCCAACGATGGAACCAGTGTCCGTGCGAAGTCCATGGCGCGCCGCGCAGGCGAATTGAACATCTATGCCGACCGCAGTTTCACGCGCGGATTGCGCACGGTTTACTTTGCGCTTGCCAGCCTGGCCTGGTTCTTTGGTCCTTGGGGCTTCATTCTGGCCGTTCTGATCACCGATACAATCATATGGCGGCGCGAGTTCCGCTCGGACACTCGCAAGCTCTTGCTTGCCGACCATGCGGACGCAGAGGCCGCCGCAGAGAAAGCCTAGCCCGGGTTGGGACTGGGCAGAGGCCCGGAACCGGTATTCCGGGTGAGACCAGATCGCGCCCAGCAGAACAATTGGGGTGCAGAGCATAAGGCACGATGACGCCTGCATCCTTTGGTGACATCACCGCACCCTATATGTGAGCCGACCTGCGCCAACGGGCAGTCGCAACCCGCGCCCGATCAACGTCCTTCGATCCGCCAGGCGACAAACACAAGGGAGCCGGCCAGCAGCAGCATTAGCCATCCAGGGACCAATGGCGACAGGCGGATGTCCGTAACGTCATAGGCTTCGCGGCGGACGAGTCCCAGCCAGCCGCGCCCTTCTGCCGTGCGGCCCTCGCGGACCCGCCGCAGATCCGGAACGCCGTTTTCAACACGCAGGATACCGGCGCCGGTCTCATCGGCCAGCGGGGCAAGAACCTCGGGGGATGAGACCGGGTTCTCGAATTCCTTTGGGGCGGCGGGACCCACGGCCGTCACCGCTTCAACCTCGCCCTCCGCCAACCGGTATATCCCGTTTTCAGCGGCAGCGAACCGGGCTTGCCAGGTTCCCGGCCCGATCTCGACCATCTCAAGCACGTCCGTGCTGCCATCAGGCGCGGTCACGGTGACCGACCCGACCTCCGGCGCAAGGGTTCGCCGCGTCACCGTAACCTCGGCGCCATCGGGTTCGGCGACCAGCACCTCCTCCTCAAGCTCGGGTTCCTGCATCAGCCAGTGCGCCAGTCGGCGCAACAGTTCCTGTTGCGGACCGCCACCCTCGAACCCCCGTGACCATAACCACGCATGGTCGGAGGCGAGCATCGCAATCCGTCCTTCGCCTGGCCGGTCCAGCACCAGCAAGGGTCTGCCTTCGGGCCCCTCCATTACGGCTGTACCGCTTTGTGGCTCCATTTCGATAAGCCGAAACCAGCGGCCCCATCCCGGGTCGCCTGTGTCGGTTGCCGGACGCGGCGCAAAGGCTTCCAAACCGTTGGTCACCGGGTGCCTCGCCCCGATCTCGGACACTTTCGGAAGATAGCCCTCCTCCAGCACGCGGGCGGTCGGCGCGGCCGGCAGGATATCCCGCAACGGTGTTCGGTACAGGCTTTCGGCACCCGCAAATGCAGGCCCAGAGGCAATCAGCACAGCCCCGCCGTCGCGAACATAGCGGGCAATATTGTCTATATAGAGAGATGGCAGAACACCGCGTCGCCGGTACCGGTCGAAAATAATCAGATCGAACTCATCAACTTTCTCCATGAACAGCTCACGGGTCGGAAAGGCGATCAGTGACAGTTCGAACACCGGCACGCCGTCCTGTTTTTCCGGTGGGCGGAGGATGGTGAAATGAACCAGGTCGACAGCCGCGTCGGACTTCAGCAGGTTCCGCCATGTCCTTTCACCGGCATAGGGTTCGCCCGAGACCAGCAAAACCCTGAGCCGATCACGAATGCCGTTGATCGACACGATGGCCGAGTTGTTCCGCTCGGTCAGTTCACCGTCCACCTGTGGCACGGTGATCTGCAGAACATTCAGCCCGCCCCGGTCCAGTTCAAGCGGCAGGCTCTGACTGATCCCGGTTTCGATCTGGAACACTTGCGGGTCTTCCCCGTTCACCGAGATCAGCAGTGGCGTGACCGCGGGCATGTCCGCGGGCGCTTCGCCCAGGTTCTCAACGCGCAGGCGCAGCTCAACCGCCTCGCCAACAATCGCAAAGGCAGGCGCTGTTTCAACAATCAATCGCCTGTCCCATTCGTCCGACCGGCCGGTCAGGATCACGTGTACAGGGGCGGGGAAGCTGTCCATAACCTCGGGGTCATGGACCTGACCGTCGGTGAGCAGAATAGCACCGGCAATACGGTCATCCGACACTTCGGCCGCGGCGGCTGCCAGCGCGGACAGCAGCCGGGTGCCCTTTTCTGTTTCCGATGCGCCATCGCCGGCATCGGTCACCGTCACGTCGCGCACTTCGAGCGGTGCGAGCGAGGTCCCCGAAGACAGATTGGCGAGCTTTTGTGCAAGCTCTGTTTCGGCGGCTGTAACCTGACCGGGCCGGACATCGATATCCTGGCTGGCCGTGATGTCGCGCACAACAAAAGCGATATCGGGCAGATATGCGCGATCCTCCTCACGCCAGCTTGGGTCCGCAAGCGCTGCTAGCAGAACAATCGCCGCAAGCCCGCGCAGCCACCACCCTGCCAGGCCGCGCCAGGTTGCGAAAATGATCAATGCGGCGCTGAGCACGGCCAACGCGATCAACACCGGCACTGGGATCATCGGCGAAAAAGAAATCGTACTGTTCACAGCCTAGTTCCCCAGACGTTCCAGAAGGGCGGGCACATGCACTTGGTCAGACTTATAGTTGCCGGTCATAACATGCATGATCAGGTTCACGCCGAAACGGAACGCCATTTCGCGTTGCTGCACGCCGCCGCCTCCACGCCCAACCGGAAACATTGGATTGCCGGTTTCCGTCACCGCCCAGGCTGCGGCCCAGTCGTTCGCCCCGATCACCACAGGTGTTACACCATCATTGAGGTTTCGGAACGGCATCCCCTCAACCTCATCAACCACCGGTGCCGCCTCGACCCAAATGTCGGTGTTGGAGTATCGGCCCGGGAAGTCCTGCAGAAGGTAAAATGTCCGCGTCAAAACATGGTCCATCGGAGCGGGCTCAAGCGGCGGGATGTCCAGCTTCTCGGCCAAACGTTGTAGCCTCCGTCCATTCGCCGTACCAGCCCCCAGCGTGCCCCCCAGATTTGCGTCGCGGGTGTCGAACAGGATCATCCCGCCCGAGCGAAGATAGGTGTTGATCCGGGCATAGGCGTCATCCGACGGGATGTCCTGGAACTCGCTCACCGGCCAGTACAGAAATGGGAAAAACGCGAGCTCATCAGTCTCAAGGTTAACCGCGACAGGCTCGCTTGGTTCAATTGCCGTGCGGGCAAACAGGATACGGCTCAACCCGGTCAGCCCGGCGGCACTCACGTTGTCCAAGCGGTCGTCCCCAGTGACCACATAGGCCAGCACCGTTTCTGTCGTGGCGTAGAGCGCCAGATCATCATCTGATACCGGACTGGCCTCGGCGGACTGGGCGCGACTTGCGCCAGGCAAGCTGAGAAATGCGAGCGACGACACGATCAGCACCGACATGACGTCCGCGCGTCGCGGCATAACCGGACCGCTCAACCGGCCCGATAGCCACAGCGTCGCGATAACATCGATCGCCAGGGCAATAAGGGCCAGCGTCAAGAGCCATGGCTTGATATCTGTCTCGGGGGTGACGTCCATCCCCTCCAGAACGACACCAGCGGGCAATGCGCCCAGTGGCGCCAAGCTGTCGCCGGACTGAAACAGGTTTACCGCCACACGCCGCTCCCCACTTTCATAGATGCCCGGGGGCATTTCGCGCGATGGCGGGCTTTCGACCAGTTCCGCACCATCCACCCCAGCCAGCAACCTTGGCTCGACCAAGGTGCCAAAGCCATCCAAAACCGCGACCGGCGTCCAGAGTTGACCGGACAGTTCCTCGGCCTCGGGGCGCGCGACGCGGGCCGACACGGCCAACCGCTCCAGCATTTCCACAAAGAGCCCCGAGATCGGCAGGCTCGACCACTCGGCATTTGCCGTGACATGGAACAGGACCACGCGCCCGTCAGCCTGAGTGCGCCCGGTCACAAGCGGCGTTCCGTCCTCAAGGGCGGCCATCACACGCTCGGGGAGGTTGGGGTCGGGTTGCGCCATAACCTGGCTGGCCACGGTGACTTCCGATGGTGGGGTCAGACCGAAGAACGGGCTGGTGTCGGCAAACGGCCGCAACGCCTTTGGCGCGCCCCAGGACATCGCACCGCCAACTGTTCGCCCGCCGGCCCGCAGCCGCACCGGCAAAAGCGGATCCTCGTCCAACTGCCCCTCGCCGCTGGCGGCAAGTCGCGGTCCGGCAAACCGGATCAACAGCCCGCCCCGATCAATCCACTCAAGCAACGCGTCGCGCTGCGTTTCGGCAACGGTTCCGACATCAGCCATGATAATCACGTCAGGTGCGGCGGTCAGAATATCGGACAGCGAGGATTCGATCAGATCTGCGCTTTCTTCGAGGGCGGTGCGCAGGTAGTGCAACGGATCGACCAGCCTTTGGGCCTCGCCCGCCTCGCCCCCTGCGATCAGACCAACCTTGCGCCGTTTCAACCCGTCATCCGCAAGGGCAACCGCCCCGGCCGATCGTTCACCGCTGATCGATAGCCGTGACACGCGGTTGCGCAACTCAATCGGCAGGCTCAGCGCAACCTCGGCCGACCGGGCATCTACTGCATCGCCCTCGTAGATCAGGCGCTCGGATCCAAGAACACGTTCGATCCCCAGCGGGTCGGGCCCGATCGCATCCACCTGAACCGAGGGCGCGGGTCCGGTGTCTTGGCGCAGCACCTCGGTACGGATTGCCCCATCCGAGAACACCGGCGCCGACAGACCATGCGCCACATATGTCCCGGCGACCACGCGCAACGCGCCCCGGCTGGTCAACGCGTCAAGAAACACCTCGTCCCCATCGGTCGCCAAGCCATCGGTGAACCACCACGTTTCGAAACCGGTGTCGTCGGTGGTCGCCAACCAGTCGGCAAAACCGGCCCGGTCGGGCGCCCAGGGCTGGGGCGCAATTCCGGACAGGCGCTGCGCCCAATCGCCCGCAGCCCGGAACGGCACCGAAGTTTCGCCCGGAACCGGATCGGTAAGCGAGATCACCGCCGCCGGGCGGCCGTCGCGCGCTGCGTTGTCCAGGATATCGGCGACCCGGGCCTCACGCGCGGCCCATTGCGGTGCGCTAGCCCATCCGCCGTCCATGACGACCAGCACCGGACCAGAGCTGTCAAGCCGCGCCTGCGGGTTCAGCACCGGTTGCGCAAATCCGATAATCGCAGCGGCCAGCGCGATCATTCTGAGAAGCAGCAACCACCAGGGTGTCCGTTCCGGCATCCGCTCGGGGTCCTGCAGCCCGATCAACAGCCGCACCCCGGGAAACAACCGCCGCGCCGGTGCAGGAGGCACCGCGCGCAACAGCCACCAAAGCACCGGCAGCAAGGCCAATGCGGCAAGCAGCCAGCCACTTAGAAACGATACGGCACCGACCGATACCATCAGGTCTGACCTCCGATCGCCATGTAGAGCCAGAGCAGCGCCTTTCGCGGGCTGTCCGACGTATGGTGAACATGAAACTGCCAACCCGTCCGCCGGGTCACCTGTTGCAATGCGTCCCGCCGTTCCGCGAGCCGGTCTTTATAGGCGTCGCGCAAAGCGCGCGCGCGATCGGTTTCAAACTCGACACTCCCGCCTATGGACCGGAAGATGGTGCGCCCGTCGAAGGGAAACTCCTCCTCGGTGTCATCCACCACCTGAACGAAGCAACCCGAAACATTGCGTTCCGCCGCGTAGGTAAGCGCAGGGAACACCTCGTCCCGCATTCCCATGAAATCGGAAAAGAACACGGCCTTTCCACTGGCCGAATACCGCGCTGTCGGGGGCGCTCCAAAATCCGGCCGATTGTCCTGCCCCTCCTCTGCCAGGGCCATGGCGATACGCCTCAGCTGCGCCTCGCCCGTTCTGGGCTGCGCGGCATTGGTGCCCAATAGTGACACACGTTCGCCCGCCTTCACCAGAAGGACCGCAAGGGCCAGTGCCAGAAGGCGCGCCCGTTCGCGTTTGGTAAATGTCGCCTGCGGCCCCTTATAATCCATTGCCTGGGCATGATCGGCCCAGATCGACACCGTTTGTGCCGCCTCCCATTCCTTCTCGCGGATGTAAAGAGCGTCCGAGCGGCCCGAGCGGCGCCAGTCAACCGAAGTCAGAACATCGCCAGGCATTGCCTGCCGATATTGCCAAAAGCTCTCGCCGATCCCGGCCCGTTTGCGGCCATGCACGCCGAAGGCGACGCTCATCGCCAAACGCTCTGCCTCCGCCAGAAGCGGCGGCAGTGACCCACCGATTTTCTCGGCGTCCCGGCGGAGCGTTACGGCCCGGCGCGCTGTATCGGCGACGGGTTCGTTCACGCCGCGATATCCACCTTCAGAGTCCGTGCAATCAACTGGGTAATCAGCCCGTCAAGGGTCCGCCCGGCCGCCCGGGCCGAGAAGCTGAGCGCCATCCGGTGCACAAGGATCGGATGTGCCAACGCAGCGACATCTTCGACTGATGGCACCAGGCGTCCGTCCATGAGCGCGCGCGCCCGCACCGTCAACATCAGCGCCTGCGCGGCGCGTGGACCCGGACCCCAGGCGACATCGCCCTCGACAAGGTCACTGGCGTCGGGCGTATCGGGCCGCGCGGCACGGACCAGATCCAGAATGTGTTCAACCACCGCCTCGCCAACCGGCATCCGGCGGATCAGGTTCTGCGCGGCGATCAGTCCTGCCGCATCGAACACCGCCTCGGCCTCCAGGTCCTCTGTCCCGGTGGTGGCCAGCATGATCGCCCGTTCGGCGTCCCGATCGGGGTAATCCACGTCGATCTGGAGCAGGAAACGGTCCAGCTGCGCCTCGGGGAGGGGATATGTCCCCTCTTGCTCAATCGGGTTCTGCGTGGCGAGCACATGGAACGGGGCCGACAATCCGCGCTCCTCGCCCGCGATGGTCACGCGCTTTTCCTGCATGGCCTGAAGCAGCGCGGATTGTGTCCGCGGGCTGGCGCGGTTGATCTCATCGGCCATCAGCAACTGACAGAAAACCGGTCCCTGGATAAACTTGAAAGTGCGTGCACCGTCGGCGCCGGTCTCCAGCACCTCGGCGCCCAGAATGTCCGATGGCATCAGGTCCGGCGTGAATTGCACCCGGTTCGCGTCAAGCCCCATGACCGTTCCCAGGGCTTCGACCAACCGGGTCTTGGCCAGTCCCGGTGCGCCGACAAGCAATGCATGCCCCCCACACAACAGAGACATGAGGGTCAGGTCCACCACAGACTCCTGCCCGATCACCCGGCGGCCGATCATCGCGCGCGCCCGGCCCAGTGCCTCGGCCACATCCTCAAGCTCGGTGATCATTGCGTCATCAGGGGACTGGTCTGCTGCGCTCATTCGAACTACCTTTCGGGTTAACGTCGTGGCGTCGACAATGGCGCCCAGATACCTGAGTGCAAACGTAACGCTATCCAGGGAAAGGGCAACAATGGCCGAGCAAGCTGAGACGAAAGTGAAGCCGTCCGCCGAGGGTATCGCAGCCGCGGCCTCCGCCGCCAGCGCAAAGGGCCTTCCCCCAGTACATTTGTGGAATCCACCGTTTTGCGGTGATCTGGACATGCGTATTACTGCGGATGGGACGTGGTTTTACAATGGCACACCGATTGGCCGCAAACCGCTGGTTCGTCTTTTCTCGTCGATCCTTAAGCGCGAAGGAGATGATTATTTTCTAGTCACTCCGGTCGAAAAGGTGGGGATCACGGTCGAGGACGCGCCATTTGTGGCCGTGGATTTCAGCACAGGCGAATCGGACCAGGGACAAGTGCTGACCTTTACCACGCATGTCGGCGACGAAGTCGTGGCCGACGCGGCGTTTCCGATCCGCGTGGATGTGGCCGAGGATGGGACCCCAAGGCCCTATGTGCTAGTCAGAAGAAACCTCGAAGCGCTTATCGACAGGAAGACCTTTTACAGAATGGTCGAAATTGGCGAGCAGCAGGAGATTGACGGCACACAATGGTTCGGCGTGCGTTCGGGCGGCGCGTTTTTCAAGATGCTTCCGGCATCGGAACTCCACATCTGAGCCCGCGCCACCCACATTGCACTGGTTCGTCCAACCGATCTCATGGAAAATGCGGCGTGTTACAGGTCGGCTAAAGTCAGCCACAATGGTAAGGCGCTTCAGATCTTTATTTTACGTGGGGCGCCGCCATTCGCAATTCGGCGCAACCTCGGCACATTAAGGAGCGAGATCCGCTCCCTATCGGCACCATCGGTGGAAATCAAACGCGCCTCTCGCAACTTGCGAAGCGCTCGGCTGACAGTTTCCGGTTTCATACCTGTGTATGCCGCGATGTCCTTATAGAGGATCGGCAGGATCATCTGCGCCGCACTGTCACCCGATGCGTCCGGCCACCGGCGCAGTTCGAAGAGGACCGAGACGATGCGCTCCAGCGGCGTTTTCGCGCCCAGGTCGGCAATATGATCGCGCAGCCGGCCGGTCTGATCTTCAACCTGCCGGTGATAGGCATCCGACAGATCCTTGTGGTGGCGCGCAAGGGTCTCGAAATCGCGTTTGACCAATGGTAGAACACAACACTCGCCAAGCGCGATCAGCGTACCTTGTGTTTGGCGTTCGTGCCGCGTCATATTGATCAGATCGCCCGAATGCATCAGCTCGGACAGGCAGCGACGCCCGTTCCCAAGCGAATACTCGATCCCGGCAGTGCCCGAGACCACGAGGCCAAACTCAGTGTCGATCAGGTCGCCGGCCATATATTGGCAAAGGGCGGACCCGCGCAGCAGTTGGCCTTGCCGGGGCGGGTCAAGTTTTCCCCAGACCCCGGTCAAAGGGACCTCTGGTACAGACTTTTTCTTTGGGTCCGAAACGTTCATGAGAGCTCCCCGCGCCGATGGCGCATGTAGTCCTGGGCTGGAACAGCAGGGGTGTCTTTCCACGGATCACGGCTGCAGACTTTGATATCTGTCAAGTCGGACAAAATTCGGCGGGGTTGATCGCAGTCAATTACAACCGTCGGACGCAGCCCCAGGATCGCCCCATACACCAAGCGAAAGTGCCAGGAGGGGACTGTGTGCATTGACCGAGGCATTCGCCTGTCCTGTTTGATCCTCTTTTTTGCGTTCCCCGCCCAGGCCGATCCCATCGAACCCATGGATGTTGACCCGGCACTCGCCGAGCTTGGGAAACGGATGTTCTACGATCCGCGCCTGTCGGGCGACACCTCGTTGTCTTGCTCGTCCTGTCACAGCCCGGCCTTGGCCTTTTCGGATGGCGAGGCGCTGTCGCAAGCCTACAGCGGGTCGGGCCATTTCCGGAATTCCCCGACCTTGGCCAATGTGGGTTATCGCGCGGCATGGATGCATGACGGGCGGCTCGGGACCAATCTGAACGACGTTGCGCGGGAGATGATTACCGAGACCTATCTGATGAACATGGACATGCGGATCATGCAGGAACGCATGAAGCAGGATCCGATCTATGTCGAGATGTTCGCGGCGGCCGGGATGTCCGAACCGTCGAATGGCGGGGCGCGCAATGCCCTGCAGGCGTTTCTACAGACAATCGTTTCGCGCGGCGCACCGATTGATACGGACGAGCTGTCACCAGCCGCCCGGCGCGGTCAGGGGATTTTTTCCGGCAAGGGCGGGTGCATCGCCTGTCACAACGGTGCGCGCTTTACCGACGACCTTGCCTACAATACCGGCGTTCCCGGCAACCCTGACATCTGGTCCGACCCGGAACGGCATGTGGCCTTTGTGACCTATGCCAAGTTCATGGGGATCGAGAACTACATGAACCTTCGCGAGGATCTTGGCGCTTACATCCGCACCCACCGGGAGGAGGCGCGCCGGACCTTCCTGACGCCGACGCTGCGCGAGCTCACCTATACGGCGCCGTACATGCACAATGGGGTGTTCGAGACGCTTGAAGACGTCGTCGACTTCTATGACGCGGGCGGCGGTGATGATCCGCTGAAGGATCCAAGGCTGGGGCCGCTTGGATTGGTGCCAAGTGAAAAGGCAGACCTGATCGCGTTTCTTGAAAGCCTGTCCGGCGAGAGTTTCGAAACCGAGGCCTACGTTTGGCCCGCCGACGACTTCTTCGACTACGAACTGATCGAAGACTGGCGCAACACGTCAAACTGAAAGGGCGAAGAGATGCGCATTATCAATGTCTTGATCGTTGCGACGATCGCCCTTTCCGGGGCGAAGGCCTTGGCCCAGGCCGACCGGCCATCGGTGTTGGCCCCGCTTGGCCCGCCACCTGTTCCGGCCGACAATCCGATGACACCGGAAAAGGTCGAACTTGGAAAGCAGTTGTTTTTTGATCCGATTCTGTCGGGCAACAACGGCATGCCCTGTTCCGCCTGTCATCTGCCCGAGGCCGGATGGGCTGTGCAAACGCCGATCAGTTTTGGCTATCCAGGCACCACCCATTGGCGCAACAGCCAGACGGTCGTGAACTCCGCCTACTATCGCAAGCTGTTTTGGGCGGGCGCTTCGGGCTCACTTGAACATCAGGCGCGCTCGGCGGCACGCGGCGGCGTAGCCGGAAACGGCGAAGACGACATGATGGAGGCGCGGCTCGCCTTCGTACCCGCGTATCGCGAGGCCTTCGGCGAGGTCTTTGGTGACGATTGGCCGAGCGTGCGGCATGCCTACATGGCCATTGCCGCGTTCCAACGATCGTTGGTGCAAACAGACACGCCCTTCGACACCTACATGCGGGGCGACGACGATGCGCTCACCCAGACCCAAAAGCGCGGACTCGACCTTTTCGTCGGCAAGGCCAATTGCGCTGCCTGTCACAGCGGCCCGCTCTTGTCGAACGAGGCCTTCTACAACACCGGTGTGCCGCCCTATGATGGCTGGGAGGATGATCCGCTGGCTCAGATCACCTTCCGATTTGAGCTCTTCGCCAAAGGGGTGACAGAAGACAAGTACCGAAGCCTCAAAGATGATCCGGGGCTCTACTTCCGCACCAAACAAGATGCCGATCTTGGCAAGTTTCGGGTGCCGAGCCTGCGCTACACTGCCTATACCTTTCCTTACATGCACAACGGCATGATCGAAACGCTGCGCGATGTGGTGGTCTTCTACAACGAGGGCGGCGGCGAAAACGAATTTTCGGCAACGAAATCGCCACTCATCCAGCCACTTGGCCTGACGGACGCGGAAATCGACGATGTCGTTGCATTTCTCGAAAGCCTCAGCGGCGAGGAAATCCTGATCGAGGAACCCGAGCCGGTGTTTATGGAACCGCTGCCCATGGCGCAGAATTGAGCCCGGGAAAGACATGAGGAAATCCACCCGCTTGGTCGCTGTATCAGCAGTCATCGCAGCGCTTATGTCCCCGATCGCCCGGGGTCAGGACGCGCCCGAAGTCCATGTGGTGCATCAGCACTCAGACCCCCTGGCCGCTGTTGCTCGCCACATGTTCCGTTTTGAACCGCCGACCCTCATCCTGGAACCGGGCGAGACGGTTGCATTTCTGAACAGCGTTGCAAGCCATACAGTCACAACCCAGAAAGGCCTGTGGCCCGATGGCGTGGAACCCGTCGATATCCGGGGCAGATCGCGCGCCGAGGTCATATTCGATGTGCCAGGCCTTTATGGGATCACCTGCGCCCGGCATGGGCGGTACGGCATGACCATGCTGATCGCTGTTGGGGGTGAAGGCATCGCGGCGGCAGCTGACCTTGACCCATCCATACTTCCGGCAACACCGCTGGCCAAAGACTCTTACGCCGCGCAGGCGGACGCACTGGTGGCGCAAAGCAACTGAGAGGGAGAGGTGAATGAGCAACGTTGATCCAAAGGTCGCCGCAGCCATCAACGGCGCGTCCGGTGAGGCAGAGCGTGCAGGGACGCGCAAATGCCTGATGAACCGCCGACAATTCCTTCTGACCGGCGGGATCGCGACAACCGTGGTCATGGTAGGGGTGCCGGGCATGCCGCACGCCCAGACACCGGCTGCGGTCTCAACCTATCCGCGGAAACTGATCGGACAGCTCAGCGCACTCAACCTGGATGAACCTGTTGATTTCGAATACCCGGACGAAGGTCTCTATGCCGAGTCCATTCTGGTAAAACTTGGACAGCCCGCAGGCGGTGGGCTGGGCCCCCAGCGTGACGTGGTAGCGTTCAACTACACCTGCACCCATCAGGGCGGAGCTCTGCAGGGGACGTATCAGGCCGCGGACAAGGCGTTAGGGCCATGCCCGCTCCACCTCACGACGTTTGATCTGACCCGGCACGGTATTTTCATCTCTGGCCAGGCCTACCAGTCATTGCCGCAAGTGCTCTTGGAGCTTGAGGGGGACGACATCTATGCCGTCGGCATGTTCGGCCTCATCTACGGTCGTTTTGACAATCTAATGGCGTAAGGAGGGGGACCCCATGTCGACACCATATTACATCCCCGAAACATCCGTCCCGCTGCCGCCACCGGATGCGGACATCATCTCGACAGCCTGCGATTATTGCATCGTCGCCTGCGGCTACAAGGTCTATCGCTGGCCTGTTGCGGGGGGCCGAAATGGTGGCCCGCGCGCAGAAGAAAACGCATTTGGCGAGGACTTTCCCGTCAACCCGCTCGGCGCTTGGGTCGCGCCGAACCAGCACAACATCGTGCTGCACAACGGCGCGCCGCATCATGTCGTCATCATCCCCGATAAGGACACCGAGTTCGTCAATTACAGTGGCAATTCGTCGATCCGGGGCGGGGCACTGGCGAAGAAAGTCTATAACCCGCAATCGCCCACACGCGACCGGCTGCAAAGCCCGATGGTACGAATGTTCGGCGTGCTTATGCCCGTGACCTGGGACTTTGCGATGGACATAGCGGCCGAGGTCGGGACCTACGTGCTCGAAAAACACGGCACCAATGCCTACGGGGTCAAGACATTTTCTTATGGCTATATGGAAAACACCTATGCCATTACGAAGTACGCTCTGCGCCATGTGCGCACCGCGAATTTCACCTTCCACGATACGCCATCCGATGTGACCTCGACGCCAGGTTTCCGGGACGCCGGGTTCGACAATTTTGGGCCCTCCTATGACGACTGGGCCGATGCCGAAACGCTTCTGATGTGCGGCACGGATCCGTACGAGTCCAAGACGATCCTTTTCACCGACTATATAATGCCGGCGATCTGGGGCGGTCAGAAGGCGATCTTTCTGCTGCCGCGCAAAACCGCCGGCGTTGCCTTCGCCGAAAAGAACGGGGGGCTTTGCCTTGACATCCAACCGGGAACGGATCTTCCGGTGGTGCTGGCGATTGCACGTGTGATTGTCGAAAACGGGTGGGAGGATGCCGAGTGGATCCAGAAGTGGGTCAACAACAAATGGGAATCCTCGTCCGGTTTTGGGCAGGGCACGCGCAACACTCCCTGGCAGTGGCGGACAACCTGGGGCATGTTCCAGACGTCCGGCTTCGAGGACTGGAAAGAGTGGCTTCTGTCGCGCGAGTACTCTGAACCGGAAAAGGCGGCCGAAATCGCGCAGATAGATGTGCAGAAGATTTTTACGGCAGCGGAATGGATGGCCAAACCGCGCGAAGATGGCACCCGCCCCAAGACCTCTATCATGATCGAAAAGGGGTTCTACTGGTCCAACAATACCGGCAACACTCAGGCGATCTCGGCACTCGGGATCACCGTGGGTGCGGGCGGACGCCCGGGGCAGGTGATCGGCCGTGCAGGCGGGCACCAGCGCGGCGGCCTGCGGGGGGGCAGTTATCCACGCAACAAGTCGCCCGAAAAATTGCCCGGGCGGCGCCGGCGTGCGATGGACACCGACCGCTACCTGATGTCAGGGCACACGCGGCTGGCCCATGTTATAGGAACGACCTGGGTTCAGGCGATGTGCGGGTCGCAATCGCTTCAGGCCAAGTTCGACGAACTGACCACCCGGAACCCGCATCAGGTCACGTCGTTCGAAAAGGCGGACATCATCGACACGCTCAAGCGGCGCGTCGACTCTGGCGGAATGGTCGTCTGGGATCAGGACATCTATCTGGTGGATCCCATTGGCACACGCTATGCGGACATTGTGTTCCCTGCGTCCGGTTGGGGCGAAGAGACCTTCACCCGTGCCAATGGCGAGCGTCGCCTCCGCCTGTATCCAAAGTTCTACGATGCCCCGGGCGAGGCCAAGCCCGACTGGTGGATCATCGCGCAGCTTGCCAAGAAGATGGGCTTTGAAGGCTTTGACTGGGAAAACTCAAACGACGTCCTTGAAGAGGGCGCGCGCCACTCACGTGGCAGCCGAAAGGACTTCAACATGGTCCTTGTCGCCGCACGGCGCGAGGGCAAGACACTGCACCAAAAATTCGCAGAGTTCGGGACAAACGGCATTCAAGGGCCCGTCCTGATGGACAAGGACGGCAATCTGATCGAGACCAAGCGGTTGCATGACGTCAACCGTGTCCTGCCCGACGAGGGTCCGATCGGCGCCAATGTCTTCAACAAAAAGCTGACCCACTTCAACAGCCAGACCGGCAAGTGCAACATCCAGAAAGCCCCGTGGGAGCTTTTCGCCAGCTATTGGGAATGGCTGAAACCACGGGAGGAGGAGCTTTGGATCACCTCGGGCCGGATCAATGAGCGATGGCAATCAGGATATGATGACCGGCGGCGACCCTACATCGTGCAGCGTTGGCCCGAAAACTGGATTGAACTGCACCCCGCGGCGGCCGCGGCGCGTGGGATCGAAAACGGGGATTATGTTCAGGTGTTTTCCGACCGCATCCCGGTGCAGACAAATACGATTGTAGGCGTCGAAGCGAGCGATTTTGATTTCGCCACCCTTCTTCGGAACGGCCATATTGAGCTGACACGGGCGTCGATCACGGCGGTGGCCATCGTCACCCCAGCCGTCAAATCGAACGTAGGGTATATGGACTTCCTCCACACATCCCAGCCCGCGAATGCTCTGTCAGGCCGGGTCGTTGATTGGATCAGCGGGAACTACAACTACAAAATGGGTGTCGGAAAGGTGCGGAAAATGGGTGAGAGCCCGTACAAGACGCAATTCCGCTCCATGTCCTTCGCCCGCCGCGACATCGCCTGAGGTCTGTGTTGTGGCGGCGACATTGAAACCCCAGCCCATTGCCAGGTCGGACGATATCGTCGACGCGATCCTTCCCTTCGTAACACGTGAGAACGAGGTGCTGCGAAGTCTGGCGTTGCGCGCCATCGCAGCATGCGGCACCGACGACCCAATACTGCGTGATGTTCTTCTTGGGGCACTCCTGGATCCGGATCCGGATGTGCGCACAGACGCAATGGGGCTGTTGGCGAAGGTTGCCACATGGGATGACGGACCGGCTATTCTCCACTCTCTCGAGGGTGATCCTGTGCGAGAGGTCAAACTCGCGGCCATCCATACGTTGGCGCGGTTGCACCATGCGGCCTCGGTGCCGCGCCTCCGCGCCCTGGCGGTTGGGCGATGCGATCAAGAGGTCGCCTGGGAAGATGACCAGAGTGATTGGGAGGACTGGCTGGATATCCAGGTTGCCGCCATTGAGGCTTTGGGCGAAATGGGTGTTGCCGATTCCATCGACGACATGCTGATCGCTCTGCAAGATGAATACGGGCAAGCGCTTGATGTTCCGGTTTTTAATGCCTGGCGGCAAATGGGGCCGCCGGGGACCGCCCAACTGGTTGAACACCTCGGTTCGCCGCGATTGCGGCATCGAAAGCGCGCTGTTCAAGCGCTTCTGAAATCAGATGCTGATGCTCTGATACCGTATGTCGAGACAGTGCTGGCCTCGGATCTGCCCGCACTTCGGCGCGCCGTTATCGCCGCTTTACCGCCTACCGACCAGCGGGTCGGCGCGTTGGCCAAATCGGACCCGGATCCAACTGTCAGACGTGCGGCCGTCCACCACGCGGCCCATGCGCAACCCGGACTTGCGGTCCATTGCCTGTCTGATCCATCCGAGGCCGTCCAGTGCGCAGCCCTTGGCGGTCTGACTGCCAGTGACCTGGACAGTGTTGGCAAAGATCTTTCGGCCAACCTCATCGCATGGATGCAAAGCGCTCGGGCCGAACTGGCCAGCGCGGCGGCGCGATGGCTTTCTGCGCTGACCGCAGATCACGCGACCGAACCCTTGCTCGTGCTCGCCAAAGATCCTGGTCGTCCGCTTGAAGCGCGTGTGGCAGCGGTCGAGGCGCTGGCACATACCTGCCTGTCAGCTGACCACAAAGACTATGTGGCGCTGGTCGCGAACCCCTCAAGACAGGTCAGGGCCGCAGCGCTACGCGCCCTCCTTGATCTGGCTAAGGATGGCGACGAAGCAGCCATCACGCTTTTGGCCCGCGCCATCGATGGAACATGCCTGCCGGAGGATTTGGATCGCCGGGCGGAAAACGCAATTGACGGTCCTGAGATGGCCATGCCCAAGGGGGAGGGATCAGGCCCAACGCGCATCCGCATTTCTTCCGATGGCGATATAATCGCGTTGGACCGGACTGACGAAACCGAGGCAACCCTGGCCGCTTCAACGCTCGAATCGATCCAAACCGCAAATCTGCGCGACCCGTCCGAAGGAATGGCCGAAGATACACCCGAGGAAAGCGCGCCCAAGCGCCGGAAACGGCGCGCAGTCGAGGGACCGGCCGCAATTTCCGACGATCTGTCGGCCGTTGCTATGGCAATGGCCGCCGAGATCGACCACGTCGCAATTCGTGAAGCGATGCAGTCCCGGCTGAATGCGGCGGAAGAGGATCTGAGAACAGCCGCCTGGTCGGGTCTGCTAAGCGGCGATACACCAGCGGAAGCGACACCAGAATTGATCACATCGGCGCGGGCGGCTCTCATCGACGAAGTTGCGGCCATTCGTCAGGCAGCGTTTGCACTTCTTAAAGGATGGGGCGTGATCGAGATTTCGGATGTCGAGCGGGCCCTTGCCGACGAAGATGGCCTGCTTCGTGCTGCGGCCCTTGGGGCGGTTGAACCCGAAAGCGGCGTCCCGTTCCTGTTCGACCCAAACAGTACCGTCCGCCAAGCGGCGGCCGAGAGGATCTCGAACACCGGCTCTGCGTCTCTTCTTGTGTATGCAGTCCACAAGTCAATTGAAAGAGATAGACCCGATGCCCTGCAGGCCTTGTACAGGGCGTGTCCGAAAACCCGGACCATCCTGTCGGACGTACTGTCGTCCAAGTCCATTACACCGCGCGCGGCCCTGATGGTCCTCAGGGTTTTGGGGGAGGGCTGAACCAACGCGATCACTGCTCTCGACCATGTGTCGACCGTGCCGTGAGCTTTCCGACCCAGCCATTCGGCCGACAGCCGCTTTCCATTGCAGTCCGGCCCAAAGGAAACTGCGGCCGCGCGTTGCGCACTGAATATAAATTACCTTGCGAATAATGTGTATGTGTACTAATAGTGCACGAATAGTTATTGGCGTCCTGCTTCGTTGGCCATATGCGCGAAAGCAAAGTCGAATCTGATCAGTGGCGGGGCTCTAATTGCGAAGAACACCCGGGCCAAACCCGAGACACGACCGCATACCGAGCAGCTGAATTTCGAACAACGCTGACGGCATCAGAAAGGGAGGAGACCACATGTTACACGACAGGTTTTTCATCGGGAACGAATGGCGAGCTCCGGCGACGGATGCGCAGTTCATCATCAAGAATGCGTCTACGGGTGAGGCAATCGGCAAAACCCCCGAGGCCGGAAAGGCCGATATTGATGCTGCAGTGACCGCGGCCCGTACGGCCTTTGACAGTGGCGAATGGTCGGGTATGGCGCCGTCGGAACGTGCTTTGATCATGCGCCGGTTCGCCGATGAGCTGAAGGCACGCTCAGCCCGGACGGCCGAGGCTGTAAGCACGCAAAACGGTATGCCGATCTCGATCTCGGGTGCCTTTGAGGGCGACGTAGCGCCAGGTTTGCTGGAGTATTACGCCGACCTGGCAGACGACATGGTGGTACAAGACACACGGCCGTCGCAATTCGGCAAAGAGACCTATGTGCAGCGGCTTCCCGTTGGTGTCGTTGCCGCGATCATACCCTGGAATTTCCCGGTGAACCTGTCACTCGTGAAGCTGGGTCCTGCGATGGCCGCGGGCTGCACAATGGTGATCAAACCCTCCCCTGGCACTGTGCTGGACAGCTATGTAATGGCCGAGGCCGCCCTGGCGGCCGGTGTTCCCGCCGGGGTGCTAAACTGGGTCCCGGCCGACAGGGAGGTGGGTGCTTACCTGATCGAACATCCCGGTATCGACAAGGTGGCATTTACGGGTTCGACACAGGCAGGTCGAAAGATCGCGGCGCGCTGCGGTGAACTTCTGAGGCCTGTGACGCTGGAACTTGGCGGCAAATCGGCTGCGATTGTTCTTGAGGATGCGGACCTGGACATCTTCACCCAAGGCATTCCGACGGCCTGTCTGCTGAACAACGGTCAGACATGCTATTTGGGCACGCGGATCCTTGCACCGCGCAGCCGGTATAGTGAGGTGGTGGACGCGGTCGCGGAATTCGTTGGCGGATTGAAGGTGGGGGATGCGCTCGATCCCGATACGCAGATCGGACCGGTCGCATCAGAAGAACACCGCGAGCGTGTCGAGAAATACATTTCGATCGGCATGGACGAAGCGCGGCTTGTGACAGGGGGGCGTCGCCCCGACGCATCCCAGGGCGGGTGGTTCGTCTCGCCCACGGTGTTTGCGGATGTCGACAATCAGGCGACCATCGCCCGCGAAGAAATCTTTGGACCGGTTCTGTCGATTATTCCTTACGACAAGGAAGACGACGCGATCAGTATGGCAAACGACAGCGACTTCGGCCTGGGCGGCTCGGTATGGAGCGCGGACAACGACCACGCGCTCGACGTCGCACAACGGGTCAAAACCGGCTCTATCGGGTTGAACGGTTACGTCATTTCCGTCGGATCGCCCTTTGGAGGTGTAAAGTCGAGCGGCATCGGACGCGAGTTTGGCCCGGAAGCGATGCTAAGCTACCAGCAGTACAAATCGATCTACGCGATGTCCTGAGCCAAGGCCACGTAAGCTTAGCAACCAAACAGACTATATATGCGGACCGGAAAGGGCCGGGCTCAGCTAAAGGGCCCGGCCTGTTCGCGGCAGTAATTTGAACTGCTTTAATGCGTTTCCACCTCACGGTGAATCCACCGAACTCTGGCTAAACGCGCGAATCTAAAAAACAAAGGCGGCATGGCATGTTTCTTGCTAGCCGCGAAACTTCATAGGTTTCTAAGGTTTAGACAGTGTCGCCGATCTCAATCCAGACCGACTTTGCCTTGCGATACTTTTCATACCCGGCACGCCCCAGGTCTTTGCCAAGGCCGGACCGTCTCACGCCACCGAACGGGCTTGTCATATCATCGCCCCGACCCCAGTGGTTGATCCAAACTGTACCGGACTCGATCCGCCGCGAGGCGGCAAGGGCGCGGTCAAGGTTTGCCGTATAGACCGAGGTTGCAAGTCCATAATCCGGGTGGTTGGCTTTTGCGATGCCTTCTTCAAAACTCTCAAACGTATCCACCGACAGCACGGGGCCAAATATCTCGTGCTCAAAAGCCGCGTTCCCGGGCCCGACACCATCCAGAATTGTGGGCGCATATGCGTGGATATCCTGATCGGATCGTATCACATACCCACCAAGCAGCCGATCCGCGCCCTGCTTTTCCGCCCGATCGACGATACCCGCGATACGTTCAAGCTGTGCTGCATTGATAATCGGTGGCAGCGTGATCCCGTCGTGCCAGGTCGGGCCGCTTTGCAGCGCGCCCATGCGTGCGATCACACGGGCAACAAGCGCTTCCTTGCAGGCAGAGTGGACGACAAGCCGCGAACCGGCAAAACATACCTGCCCGCTGTTGTAGGTGACACCGCGCGCCACCAGGTCCGCGACTGTGTCGAGGTTGGCCACATCATCGAAAACCAGCTGGGCGCCTTTGCCCCCCAGTTCCAGGCTGACCGGTTTCAGCCCGTGTGTGGCGGCGTCTGCCATGATCTTCGCGCCGGTGGCACTGGACCCGGTAAAGCTGATGTAATCTGTGCTTGGGTGGGCGACCAGCGCACGCCCAACAGCCGCATCGCCGGGCAGCACATTAAAGACACCATCCGGAACTCCGGCCTTCGTCGCCAACTCTGCGATCCTCAGCGCCGAAAACGGCGTAAACTCCGACGGTTTCAGGATGACGGCGTTGCCAGCCGCCAGTGCAGGGGCGAACTTCCACGCCGACAAGATCAGCGGGAAGTTCCACGGCGCGATCGCCGCGACCAGACCATGGGGCTCGGTCGTAACCATGGACAACTGTCTGCTGCCGGTATCGGTGACCGCGCTCTCATAGGTTTCGGCATAGCTTGCGAATGTCCGAAGTGCCCCGGCGGCCACGGCGACATCACGGGCCAGGGCATCTTCGAAGGGTCGCGACGAGGCGATAGCCTCAAGTGCCGCCAGATTTTCCGCATCCGCCGCGATAAGATCGGCCCAGCGGTGGAGGATACGGCCGCGCGCCTTTGCACTCTGGCCGGCCCATCCGGTGGCATATGCGGCAGCACGTGCTTGGGTCGCCACCCGATCGACATCCTGAGGTGTCGCAGTGGCATAGGACAGGCTCAGCTGCGCGTTGGACGGGGAGGTATGCTCGAATTCCGGTCCACCAGCATGTTGCAAGCACCCCCCGGCAAATAGCCCGGTCGGACGCGGTAATGTTTGCGGATCAAAACGCATAATGTTCGGGCTCTCTTTCGCAGTCCGTCAGGGACAAGGCCGCGGCTGACGGAGTTGGGCGCGGAGTGTCGGGTTCGGACACCATCCATCGCGCGCTTTTGCCCTTGGGCTCTGAAGCGGACGATGCGCATGCCCAGTAATGCGACGCCCGGCATGCGTCCCAATGTTTCATTCGACCTCGGCGCGGCCATGGTCCAGCGCGATGACCCCGCGATCGGCAACGGTGGCACGAAACGAAACGACGCTGCCATCGCGCCACATATCCACCAGGATGGTTTCGCCTGGATAGACCGGTTTTGAAAATCTGAGCTTGATGGACCGCAACCGCACCGGGTCGTAATCACAATAGCTGGCCAGAATGGCGCGCGCGGCGATCCCGAACGAACACAATCCATGCAGGATAGGGCGCTCGAAGCCGGCAGCCGCAGCAACATCCGGATCCACATGCAGCGGGTTGGGATCTCCCGACAAACGGTAGAACAATGCCGAGCGGGGGTCTGTCCGGGTTTCGAATGTGGCCTCGGCCGCGCGCGCCGGGATCGTATGTGGCAACGGCTGCGGACCACTGTCACCACCGCACCCCCCGTTGCCCCGCGCAAAGTTCACAACCCGCACCGTCGCAAGCTTTCCCTGCGCGACATGGAGGACCCGTTCGAGGTAGATGAGCGCACCCCTGCCCGGGCCTTTATCGATAATCCGGACAACTCTGGTCTTTGCGCTGACATGGGCTTCGACTGGCAGCGGGCGGTGCAGGATGACCTCCTGCTCGGCATGTAGAAACCTCCGCCAGTCGACGCCCGCAGCCGGATCACGCGCCCAAAATCCCGGGCTGCCGAGAACGGCGGCCATGGACGGAACGACCTTCAGGCGCGGCTCCTCGAACACAAAGGGCAGTTCCGCCCTGTGGGTCGGGTTCTCGCCAAAGCCAATGCCAAGCGCATAGAGAATGCAGTCCTTGGTCGCGTAGTGCTGCTCGACATGCGGGAACTCATAGCTTTGCAACTTCTCGCGAAAGAAGGCCTGGGCGCCGACAACGTTCATAGGACGGGCTTTCGGCCAGACATCATGTCCGAACCCTCCGTCGTCAGGAAAGCGATCGACATGATCGTATCCGGTCTGCGGCTATACATGTTAACAAGAGGGCCTACGGGAGACGGCTGTATCATCACCTGGATCTCGCCTCGCCCGCAGGCAAAAGCCCGAGGCGGTGAGGTTCTGAACAGTTCATCATGGCCCCTTTCCGCGGCAAAGCACGTGATGCGTTTTGCTTCCCTTCAATATAGTAAACTTGCAAATAGATCGCAAGCGAATTAAATACGGTCTGCGGGAGATTTGAGGTTCTCCATGTCTGTGATCTCCCGACCCTAACGCCGCGACCGTGCGGCTTGGGTGTACGCAAGGGACGGGATCGCGACACGGCATTCCGGTCGATTAACCCGACAACAGATAGGACAATGAATGGCGGGAAGTGTGTATTTCGCAGGTGACGACTTTGCGGCCGCAACACTTGCGACCGAAGCAGCATGCGCGGCCTCGGGCTTTTCGGCACTTGGCGCTAAGGGCGGGCGCGTGGCATTGTTTCTGCGCAACGACGTCTCATTTCTAACCGCAAGCGAGGCGGCGCGGCTTTCCGGTGCAGCGACACTTCCTCTAAACTGGCGCCTCAAGGCCGATGATGTCGCCTATATTCTTACCGATAGCGCGACAGACCTTGTCGTCGCCCATGCCGACCTTTGGCATGGTATCGCTGACCAGTTACCCGCAAATGTCCGCGACCGACTGACAGTTCTGCTGGTGCCTACCCCCGTTTCCATATGCAGCGCCTATAACGTCGATCCAGCGCGCGCACATGTTCCGCCCGACGGGTGTCATTGGGTAGACTTCGTGCAGCGCTACGACCCGATCGCTACACCGCAGACGACCGTACAATATCCGCTGATCTATACCTCTGGCACGACTGGCCGACCCAAGGGCGTTCAACGTACAACAACCGGTCGGCCTGCCCCGGTCGCCTATGACGCCTTCTTCAACAAGGACATGTGCACGCTGCTTGCCACTCCATTGTATCATGCGGCCGCAAATCGCTTCCTTCAGGGAACGTTTCAAATCGGCGGCACACTTGTCCTGCCTGCACGGTTCGATGCGGAAGACACGCTAAGTGCGATCGAAACACATCGGGTCACGACCAGCTTCATGGTCCCGGCGATGCTTCAGCGCATGATCCGGCTGCCCGATACCGTTCGCAACGCGTTCGATCCGTCGAGCCTGAAGCAGGTGGTGATTGCCGGCGCGCCCTGCCCGGCAGACCTGAAAGCTGCGATGATCGACTGGTGGGGGCCGGTGATCTATGAGTATTACGGATCGACAGAAACTAGCGCGCTGACCTTTGCCAGCAGCGATGATGCGCTGGCGCGCCCGGGAACAGTGGGCCGGGCGGTTCAGACAGCACGGGTCGAAGTTCGCGACAACACCGGCGCGCCCTGCCCACCCGGTCAAAGCGGCGAAATCTACGGTCGACGCGCAGACATTCCGGATTTCACCTATCTCAACGCGCCCGAGGCCCGCGCCCAGGCCGGCACGGACGACCTGATCACCGTGGGCGACATCGGGTACCTTGATGAGGAGGGCTATCTGTTCCTGAATGACCGAAAATCCGATATGATCATTTCCAACGGGGTCAATATCTATCCGGCGCAGGTCGAGGCTGCGATACTGACCCATCCGGCGATTTCCGATTGTGCTGTCTTTGGGATCCCGGACCCGTCCGCGGGCGAGGCCGTTGCCGCGATTGTACAAACGTCCAAGGATAAACCCCTGGAGCCTGCAGCGCTGATTGCCTACCTCAAAGAGCGCGTGGCCTCTTACCTCGTGCCGAAACATGTCGAGCAGCGTCAGGATTTCCCCCGTGACGAAGCGGGCAAGATCAAAAAGCGTAACCTGCGCGCGCCGTTCTGGGAGGGTGTTGATCGCAAGATCTAGCGGGAGACAGGGTGCAAGAAACGCGCGTTACCTCAGGTGACCCGCGCTGCCTTGCGATACTCAGGATTATCCCACAGCCGGTTGTCCAGAACCTCGGCCAGGGTATCGACCGCGCGCCGCACATCGGCGGAATCGAGGTACAGCGGGGTCAGTCCAAAGCGCATCACGTCCGGTGCCCGGAAATCCCCGATCACGCCACGCGCGATCAGCGCCTGCATGGCGGCGTAACCCTGTTCGAAGGCAAAGGACACCTGGGAACCACGGTCGTCGGGATCGCGGGGCGATATCAGGGACAGCTGAGGACAGCGGCTCTCGACCTCGGCAATGAACAGTTCGGACAGCGCCACGCTGGCCGCACGCACTTGCGCCATGTCCACTGTGTCCCAGACCCCAAGAGCGGCTTCGAGCGCGGTAAGCTGCAGCACAGGCGGCGTTCCAACACGCATCCGCTCGATATCGACGGCGGGGCGGTAGGTTTGTTCGAAGGCGAACGGTGCGTCATGCCCGAGCCAGCCGCTGAGGGCCGGCGCAATCTCGGGCGTGATATCTGGGCGAACGTAAATGAACGCGGGCGCGCCCGGGCCGCCGTTGAGGTATTTGTATGTGCATCCGACCGCCATCTCGCACCCCGATGCTTGCAAATCGACTGGCACCGCACCGGCGCTGTGCGCCAGATCCCAGATCATCACAGCGCCCGCATCCCGCGCGTTTCGGCTGATGCTGTCCATGTCATGCATTCGCCCGGTTCGATAGTCGACCTGGGTGATCATAACGGCAGCAACCTCTTCGGTAATCGCCCCGGATACCGCCTCAGGTGGGACGATCCGCAGTTCATGCCCCGCATTCAGATGCGCAATCAGGCCCTCGGCCATATAGAGATCCGACGGAAAGTTTCCGCTGTCAGACAGCACCACCTTGCGAGAGGGGCGCAAACGCAATGCGGCGGCGAGGGCCTGATAGACTTTGATCGACAGGGTATCGCCCATCACCACCGACCCGATGGGCGCGCCAATCAGGCGGGCGATCCGATTGCCGACACGCACCGGCTGGCCCATCCAGTCATCCTGGTTCCATCCCCGTATCAGATGCTGACCCCACTCCTCTGACACCATGCCGGAAAGTCGCGTGTCCACGCCCGAAGGCAGTGGGCCAAGCGAGTTGCCGTCAAGATAGATGACCCCCTCGGGCAGCACAAAACGGTCTTTGAGGGGCAGCTGCTGTGCAGTGGTGAGCATTACAATTGTCCTCGCATGTTCCAGAGTTCCGGGAATAGTTCGACTTCCAGCATCCGGCGTAGATACTTTACCCCCGATGTGCCCCCCGTTCCGCGTTTGAACCCGATGATCCGTTCGACCGTGGTCACGTGGTTGAAGCGCCAGCGTCGGAAGTAGTCCTCAAGATCAACGAGCTTTTCCGCCAGTTCGTACATTTCCCAATGCCGCTCGGGATCGCGATACACCATTGTCCAGGCCTCCATCACCGGGTCGCTGTGGATATGTGGCTGATCCAACCGAAAGACATCTTCCTCGAACCGAGTATCCAAGTGGCCGGCAAGGGCCCGCAAAACCACGTGATATAGGGACGGCGTTGCCATCTCTTGTTGCAGCATGTGGTGCAGGTCGTGACGGTGTTCATGTACGGCCATCATGGCACGGTTTCTGTTGCCCAACACAAACTCGATCAGCCGGTATTGATGCGATTGAAAACCCGAAGACACCCCAAGGTCGCCGCGAAACTCAGTGTACTCGCTGGGCGTCATCGTGCGCAGGACATCCCAGGCATTGTTCAACTGCTCGAAGATCCGCGACACGCGCGTCAGCATTTTGAACGCGGGGCGGAACGCGCCGTGGATCAGCGATACGCGTGCGGTTGAGAGCTCATGCAGGGCCAGCCGCATCCACAGTTCAGAGGTTTGGTGCTGGATAATAAACAGCATTTCATCATGCGCGTCCGACCTTGGGTTCTGCGCCCCCAAAATCGGGTCGAGCGAGAGGTAATCGGTATAGGACATTCTGGCGTCAAAAGATGTCGTCGCGCCGTCAACAGTGGGATCATAGGCGCCGCTCACAGCGCCACCGCTGCGCTGGCGCGTTGCGCATCCAGGTCCGAACCCGTGGGGATCAGTGTAACAAGTTGCCGAAAAGCATGGCTTGAAAGATTGGAGTGCTCGGCGAAGGCCGCTGTAGCACCGCCGGTATCGCGGTCCAGCGCAACGTCGTAAAGGGTCTGATGGGCGGCAAGTCGCATGGCGCTCGAAAACACCTCATCCGCCCACGCCGCCTTTTCGGGCATGGTCCGCGATAACTCCTGCAGGCTGTTCTGAATGAACACGTGATAGCGCCGCAACTGGTCGCTGAGAGCATCCCTGAAACGGCGAAGCATGACCGAGGGTGCCGCCGCCGTAAGTGCGGCATGAAACGCCGCATGGCGGCGGTGCCACGTCTGCAATTCATCTGGCGCTTCAAGCACAGAAGGGAAAGGGGTTTTAGCCAGGTGATGGAAGGCACCAACGACGGCTGCCTCCCAATCCTCCTCTCCGGCTTCGACGGATTGTGCAAAAAGCGCCCCTTCAACCACGCTGCGGCTTCCCTCCAGGTCAAGCAACTCAGTCAACGACAACAGGCTGACCCGAAACCCCTTGTTATGCTCGGGCAACACGAGGTTCTCGGCGCTCAACCGGTTCAAGCACTCGCGCAGCGGTGTCAGACCAATACCGTAACGGTCCGAGATGGCGGGCAGGCGCAGCGGCGCGCCCGGTGGCAGATCCAGCGACAGGATATCCTCGCGTATCTGAGTGTAGAGTGCGTCCGATTTGGATACGGGGGCAGGCATGCGATACTTTCAAGATTCGTATGTTACGCATCATATAGCATGTGATGCTTAAAATCATATATTATTTATCGGGCTGCATGCACTTTGTAGCGTACTGTGGGGGCCGTTTCGCCTAGACCGGGTCGGTATGGAGGATCTGAATCGCGACGGAGGCGAAATGCGCGGGGTCTTCCTCGTGCATCAGATGGCCCAGTATCGGAACCTCGACCAACCGCGCGTTTGGCAGGCGGGATGCCTGGTTCCGCGTGGTTTCGGGCGGAACTGTCTTATCATTTTCGCCAACCATGAGCGTGATCGGCGTATCAATGTCGGACAGTTCCGCAAGAAGAGGATTAAGGTTCCACCGCGCCATCATCCGCAGCGCACCATCCACATGGGCCGCATCTCCGATAAGGGCGCGATACAGCGCCATCCCTTCAGGGTCGAGCTGGCTGCCCGTACTGCTGATAAGGTTGCGCACCGCCGTTTCGCTCGCGGCTGTACGGGCAAAAAACGGTGCCGCAAAGGGGTTGAGTGCCAATAACTTGGCCAGCGGCGGGAACAACAGACCCGCCAATCCCTGAAACGGAACCAATGCCGGGTTTATGCCCATGATATGGGCCGGTGCCGGGCCGACTTTGGTCATCTGCAGGGCGATTGCCGCCCCTGCAGAGTGACCGATGACCAATTGGGGGACAAAGCCTTCCTGGTTTAAAAGCGCATGGACATCCTCGGCCATATCCGGCAAGCGGGTACGGGATTGTGCCCGTCGTTGGGTAAACCCATGGCCTGGAAGGTCCAGCGCGTACACCTCGGCCTGCGCGGCAAGCGATCCGAACATCCCACGCCAGGAGTGCAGCGCCCCGCCCGCACCATGCAGTAGCAAGACCCCGGGACCCTCGCCCGCGCGCTGGACATGCCAGCGGTGCGCGCGTGTCTCCACAAAGCGGCTGTAGACGGCATTTGGCCAGGTTGTTTTATGTCGTGCCCAGTCCATCCTATGCGGCGGTATCCACAGCCGACTGCAACGTCCCGGCCAGTACACGGGCGTCGGCGCGTGGGAGTGCCAGATACGCAGCAGCCATTTCCCGCGCCAGCGCCTGGGCCGTGTCCGCCGGGCGGGTCCCCGTGTCGATCAGGATCGTCGCCAGACCTGCGCCTCGGATCGCCCGGGCGGCAGAGTGCGCGTCCTCCATTGCCTGCGCCCGTCCTGCGGAACCGTCACGCGCGATGTTTGCGCGTCCATCGGTCAGCACCGCCAAATGCGCGGTCTGGCCCCGGCGCTTGATCTGCATCGCCATGTTGAACGCCGCCTCCAACCCGGTGGCCAGCGGGGTACCGCCACCACCCGGAAGGCCCGTGAGCCGCCGCTTGGCCTGCACCAGCGACCGGGTCGGGGGCAGCAGCACCTCAGCCGCCACGCCGCGGAACGCAATCAACGCAACTTGCTCGCGCCTTACATAGGCTTCGGCCAGCATCAACTCGATCGCGCCTTTTGTTTCGGCGAGCCGGGCAAGCGCGGCCGAGCCCGAAGCGTCGACAACAAAGACCACGACCTTTTCTGTCTTCTGGCGAAAGCGTCGCAGCCGAAAGTCTTCAGGCGAGATTCTCAAGTGATCGGCCGGACGATCCTGGTACTTGCGCCGCAGCGGTTGCCA
>JBCCYF010000017.1:0-55095 GCA_039190275.1 Pseudomonadota bacterium
ACACTTGTGCTGACCCAGCCCGAGCAGAGCTTCCGGCTGGACCTGCCGCCTGGCGGATCGGGCAGGCCCGCGGCCTCGGTCAATCGCGGGTTTTCGGCTCCGGTCGTGCTGGAGCAGACCACAAACAATGCCCGGCGCGCATTCCTGCTGGCACATGACACCGATCCCTTCACCAAATGGGACGCGGGTCGGATGTACTTGCGGGATATGATCGGGCGTATGGTTCTGGATCCGGACCTGATGCCGGAACCGGCGCTTTTGGACGCTTTGGTCGCGGTGTTGGACGACAGCCGACTGGACCCTGCCTTTCAGGCCCTAGCCATAAGTCTGCCATCGATAGAGGACGTATTTCAAGATCTGGTGGGTCAGGGCGTACCCGCCGACCCGGTGACCGTTTTTGATGCGCGCGAACGGTTCGATGGCGCATTCGCTGCGGCCATCCCCGACCTCCAGGAGCGCTTCGACCGTCTGGCCAGCCAAGGGCCGTATACGCCAGATGCCAAAAGTGCGGGCCGGCGCGGGTTGCGCGGCCGCATCCTTGGGCTGATCACACGGTTGGATGTTCAGGCGCAATTGGCCCAGCACATATTCGATCAGGCAGACAATATGACCGTATCGATGCAAGCGCTGAGCCTGTTGGTCAGCGCGGGTCGGGCGGACGCCGCGCTTAAGACATTTTACGACCGCTGGCAGGACGACGCGAATGTGCTGGACAAATGGTTTGGCGTGCAGGCAGCGGGCACGCCCCCCGATCACGCGCCCGAAGTCGTAGCCGGGTTGACGAGCCATCGTGATTTCGACTGGAAGACCCCAAACCGGTTCCGCGCGGTAATCGGCTCGTTTGCCGCGGGCAATAAAGCGGGTTTCCATCGCGCCGACGGCGCGGGCTACACACTGCTTGCGGACTGGCTTTTGCGGCTGGATGCGGTGAACCCCGCCACCGCTGCGCGGCTGGCCGGTGTGTTTGAGACCTGGCGCCAGTACGATGCGGGGCGACAGGCACAGATGCGAACACAAATGCAGCGCCTGGCCGATCGTACCGGCCTGAGCAAGGATATGGGCGAGATCATCGGGCGAATGTTGGCGGGCTGAACGTCCGGAGCTTCAGCCAGGCAGTAACGGCAAAGCAGAAAGCGGAGACCTTGAATGGGCAGAAAAGTGATGTTGGTGACCGGCGCCAGCGCGGGGATCGGGGCCGAAACTGCGCGGCTGGCCGCAAACCGGGGGTTCGATGTTGTCGTGAACTACCGACGCGACGCGGCCGGGGCGGAAACAGTCGCCCAAGCCGTTAAGGATGCCGGGGCCCAGGCCTGGGTGGTACAGGCGGATGTGGCCGACGCCAGCTCCGTCTCTGCGCTATTCGAGGCCATCGATACGCAGTCGGGCCGCCTTGATGTCCTTGTCAACAATGCCGGTATCGTGGACGAGGCGCAGCGTATCGAGGATATGTCGCCGGAACGTCTGGCCAGAATGTTTGCCGTCAATGTGACCGGCAGCATCTATTGCGCACAACATGCTGTTCGGCGCATGGCAAATCGCTACGGCGGCCCGGGCGGCGTGATCGTCAACATCAGTTCCGTTGCTGCCGAGCTTGGCGCGCCAGGACAATACGCCGACTACGCCGCCGCGAAAGGTGCGATCGATGTCTTGACCAAGTCACTGGCCCTGGAGAACGCGGCCGAAGGTATTCGGGTTAATGCGGTGCGGCCCGGGATCATCGACACCGAAATCCATGGCAAAGGGGGCGATCCGGAACGCGCCCACCGCCTCGGACCTCAGGCTGTGCCGGTTCGGCGGGCAGGTACCGCCCAAGAGGTGGCCGAGGCCATTGTCTGGCTCGCGTCGGACGCCGCATCCTATGTGACCGGCGATATCCTGAAGGTTTCGGGCGGGCGGTAGGCTGATATCTGACCCGCATGGTGAAACGGGGACGCGATGCCGGACATCAACCTCAAGCCCTATACCTATCACCAGAGCGGGCGCCAGCCGCTGCTGTGGTGGCTGGTCTTTCTCGGGCTCTCGACGCTTGGCTTGATGATCTATAGCAGCGCATCACCGGGGCTCTACGCTGTTCTGATCCTGATTGTCGCCCCACTTGTTTGGATATTAGCCCGCAATCGCGGCTCTGGCATGGTCCTGTCGGTCGAGGGACTGTCGTTCTACGACAGCGGTCCCTCGCGACGCGTTCCGCTGAACGAAATATCGCATGCGCAGATCAGCAACCAACGCAGCGGTCCCGAGGTGATACTGCACCTGACCAACGGCGATCACCTCCGTTTGCCAGTCCGGTGCCACCCCGTTTCTGCGGCCCTGATCCCCGAACTAGAGCGTGCGCGGATCAGGGTTCAGGTCGACTGAACCCCTTGCCCCCGGCGGTCGGCGCGCCTAAAACCGCATCCGTCTGCCGCCCGCGAAAGGACGCCCCCATGACCGCGCTCGCCTATGAAACGCCTGAACCCAAAGTAATTGCCGGTGTCGAGGGGGACTGGGAGATCGTCATTGGTATGGAGGTTCATGCGCAGGTCAAGTCCACGGCCAAGCTGTTTTCCGGTGCCTCTACCAGCTTCGGGGCCGAGCCAAACACCAATGTCAGTCTGGTCGATGCGGCAATGCCCGGCATGCTACCGGTGATCAATTCGTTCTGTGTCGAGCAGGCGGTCCGTACCGGCCTTGGCCTGCGGGCAAAGATCAACCTTTTCAGCGCATTCGACCGCAAGAACTATTTCTACCCGGACCTGCCGCAAGGCTATCAGATCAGCCAGCTTTACCACCCTATTGTCGGGGAGGGGGAGGTCGTGGTCGACATGGCGCCCGGCGTGGCACGTCGGGTGCGGGTCGAGCGGATCCACCTTGAACAGGATGCCGGCAAAAGCATCCATGACATGGATCCCGAAATGTCCTTTGTTGACCTCAACCGGACCGGCGTCGCACTGATGGAGATTGTGAGCCGCCCCGACATACGTGGCCCCGAGGAGGCGGCGGAATATCTTCGCAAGCTGCGGCAAATCCTGCGCTACCTCGACACCTGCGACGGGAACATGCAAGAGGGGTCGATGCGGGCCGATGTCAACGTATCCGTCTGCCGTCCGGGCCAGTACGAAAAATACCAGGCAACGCAGGACTTTACCCACCTCGGGACCCGCTGCGAAATCAAGAACATGAACTCGATGCGGTTTATCCAACAGGCCATCGACTACGAAGCGCGGCGCCAGATCGCAGTCCTCGAGGATGGTGGCACCGTCACCCAGGAAACCCGGCTTTACGATGCGGCGACCGGGGAAACCCGCAGCATGCGCTCGAAAGAGGAGGCGCATGATTACCGGTATTTCCCCTGCCCCGACCTTCTGCCGCTGACCATCAAGCAAGAGTGGGTCGACCGGCTCGAAGCGGGCTTACCGGAGCTTCCAGATGAAAAGAAAGCGCGCTTTGTCGACGCCTATGGGATGACGGAGTATGACGCCGGTGTACTGACCGCAGAAACCGCGAATGCCTCGTTCTTTGAGGAGGTCGCAGAGGGTCGCGACGGGAAGCAGGCCGCGAACTGGGTCATAAACGAACTGTTTGGCCGCTTGAACAGGCAGGGACTGACGATCGAAGCTTCGCCTGTCTCAGCCAAACAGCTAGGCGGGATGCTGGACCTGATCGCAGCGGGTGACATTTCGGGCAAGATCGCCAAGGACCTGTTCGAGATCCTTTGGACCGACGGTGGCGACCCGGCAGACATCGTCGCCAGCAGGGGAATGAAACAGGTGACCGACACTGCCGCCATCGAGGCCGCAGTGGATCAGGTGATCGCCGACAATCCCGATCAGGTCGCAAAGGCCGCAGCCAACCCCAAACTTGCAGGCTGGTTTGTGGGCCAGGTTATGAAGGCAACCGGTGGTAAGGCCAATCCCAAGACGGTCAACGACCTGGTCCGCAACAAACTCGGGTCCTGACGTAAAGGCGGTCTCGGCGGCGAGGTGCAGAGTGCCACACTGTGTTGGGCGTGCGGGTTACCCGTCTGCGCATATTGTGTAGACTGGGCCCGAATCCGAAACGGAGACAAGTATGCAGAGATTTGAGTACAAAGCCGTTAGTGCGCCCCGCAGAGCCAAACGCGCCAAAGGGGCCCGATCCGCCAGTGACCGTTTCGCCCGGACGCTGACCGAACTCATCAACCTCGAAGCGCAGGAGGGGTGGGAGTATCTGCGAGCCGATACCCTCCCTATGGACGAGAAGAAAAGCATGCTTGGCGCCGCGAACGAGACCTTCCAGACCGTTCTGATCTTTCGCCGTGTCCTGTCCGCGGGGAACAAGGCACAAGTCACCGATCTGCGCTCATTTCGGGCGGACAAATCCGAGCCCGAACCGCCGATGCAGCTTGGCCCAGCCGAGCGGTCGGACTAGCCGCTACTCGACACCATCGACCTTCATCGCCAATGCATGAACCGGGCCTGAGAGTTCCTCGGCGAGAACCGTGTTCACCGCCCTTTGGCGTGCGACACGGCTCATACCGTTGAATGCCGCGGCCCGGATAACCACGTTGAAGTGGGTCTCACCCCCTTCGCGGTAGCCGCCATGACCCCGATGCGCCTCACTGTCGTCAACAACCTCCAGGAATTCGGGCGAGAAGGCGTCCCTCAGCTTGGTCTCGATGATATCGGTCACTGACATCGGCTGTCCTCTGCTCAGGTAATTACACTTGCGACGAAACACCCCTTGGCGTTGGGCGTGTATTCCTTAAACTGTTGCCTCCGACTCGGAAAGACCAGAAAGGACGGGGCCCATGCCCGGCAAATCGCCCTTTGAATTTGACATCTCGGTTAAGGCGGACAAAAAGCGGCGCGCCCGCGCGCGCGGAATGACAGGCGCGGTCGATAGTTCGTCCCGCACCTGCATGTATCCGGGATGCACAAAACCTGGCAAGTACCGGGCGCCGCGCTCTCCGGATGATCTCGACACCTTCCACTGGTTCTGCCTGGAACACGTGCGCGCCTACAATCTCAAATGGAACTTTTTCGAGAACCATTCGGAAGAGGAACTTGAGCGGCAGTTCGCGGCGGACAAGGTTTGGGAACGTCCGACAAAACCGTTCAAAAAAGACGCGGAGGGGCATCCAGAGGGGCGCGCCTGGCAGCGGTTCGGCTATGAAGACCCGATGGAGGTGCTCGGCGACAAGGGCACATTGAACGGAAACGGCAGCGCCCAGGTGACACAGCGGCGCCTTCCCGCACCAGAGCGCAAGGCGCTGACCATCCTTGAAGTGTCGGACACGGCCACAAAATCCGAGTTGCGCACCGCCTACAAAGCACTGGTGAAGGTGCTGCACCCGGATATGAACGGCGGAAAACGCGATGACGAGGATCGGCTGGCCGAAGTTGTCTGGGCATGGGAGCAGGTCAAGGACAGCCGCAGTTTCAAGGACTGATCCAGACGGGTCGCGTCACGTCGCCGGTACCCCGCGCTTTAGCGCTCATCGCGCAGCGCCGCAGGCGCTTCCGCCAACCAGATTTCCCAGGCGCGCCCAGGTTATCTTGCAACGCAACCAGAATTCGTCCAAAGACGGGGAGGCTGCCCGACAGTGCTGGCGGCACACCCTAAATTCGGGCGAGAAAGAGGACTCAACAATGGCTGACGGGGCTATCGACCTGCCAACGGAACCGACTGTGAAAGTCGACGTCAACAAAGTGTTCGGCATTGATACCCCGCTCAAGGTGATGGGTTTTCCGGAATGTTCGGATCGGGTACCGGCCATCGACCCCGCCTATGTGTTTGACCACGATACGACATTGGCCATCCTGGCGGGTTTTACCCGCAACCGCAGGGTGATGATTCAAGGCTACCACGGGACGGGCAAATCGACCCATATCGAACAGGTCGCAGCACGGCTCAACTGGCCCTGTGTCCGGGTCAACCTCGACAGTCATATCTCGCGTATCGACCTAATCGGAAAAGACGCCATCAAACTGAAAGAGGGTGTTCAGGTAACTGAGTTTCAGGAGGGGATCCTGCCCTGGGCGCTAAGCAACCCGGTTGCAATCGTGTTTGACGAGTATGACGCAGGCCGGCCTGACGTGATGTTCGTGATTCAGCGGGTGCTGGAGGTTGACGGGAAACTCACCCTCCTTGACCAGAACAAAGTGATCCAGCCGCATCCGTTCTTCCGCCTTTTCGCCACGGCGAATACGGTGGGCCTTGGCGACACGACCGGCCTTTATCACGGCACACAGCAGATCAATCAGGGCCAGATGGATCGTTGGTCGCTGGTCTCGACGCTCAACTATCTGCCACATGATGCTGAGGTCGCGATCGTCTTGTCAAAGAACCCGGGCCTCGATACCGAGGTCGGACGAAAAACGGTCAGCCGCATGGTGACCGTCGCCGACCTCAGCCGGACCGCCTTTGTCAACGGAGATCTGTCCACCGTCATGAGCCCGCGGACCGTGATCGCCTGGGCCCAGAACACCGAAATATTCGGCGATATCGGTTTCGCGTTCCGGCTGACGTTTCTGAACAAATGCGACGAGTTGGAGCGCGAGACCGTGGCCGAGTTCTATCAGCGCTGTTTTGACGAGGAACTCCCGGAAAGTGCGGCCAGCATCAGTCTGGGTTGATTGCTGCGCCACGCGCACCTCATCTCTTGGCCCGGCAGTCGGGGCGTGCGACCGGCGCACCCCGAACGCGCCATTCAGATCCCAAATGCACCTGAAAACAAGGTCTGCATCATCGGGTTTGCGTTTTTTATTCCGCGAGGGCCTGCCGCCAGGCGTGCCAGTCGGTCTGCGTGTCTAACAGCCCCATCACCTTGGCAATCAGAATCTCACCCGACCTGGTGACCGGCCGCGCGACATATTCGCTTTTGCGCGCCACGGCTCTGGACCGGAACCGTTCGGTTAACATTCCGGTGATCACCTCCCGATACAGATCCATCGACCCAAGGTAAGCTGCCGCCCGATCATGTGCAGCGCTGCCCGGCGCGGACCGGTGCATGACGCGAAGCGCCTCGTGGCAATCGCTTGCCAGACGTGTCCGAAAGGTGTCTGCCGCCCGCGCATGACTTTCCTGAAACGCCACCGCCGAAAAGTACCGACATGTCTGTCCATAATTCTCTGCCTCGGCCTGGGCGGATGACGCGAACAGAAACAGAGTTATACCAGTAAGAATTGAAAAAACTCGATGTGAACCACGCATGAAAATGCCTCCTCACATCACGATACAATAAAGTTTGTCATAAAAGTGTTATCATCGCGACGATCGGCCCAAGAATCTGACCGATCTGCGGGGGCGGTGAACAAACACACACTTGCCAATTCCCCGTAATTCGCCAATGACTGGCCTATGGCAGCAAGTTCAAAACCAGTGCGTGGCAGCACCGCCCTAGGTCCGGCGAAAATAGGCGATAATCCTGCTGAGCCCTTTAAGAAAGCGCTGGCCGAGGCCACCAAAGCTATGGCCAACGATCCGGACCTGTCTGTCAGTTACTCTGTCGATCCACCGGGGCTTACGAATGACGCCGCGCGTCTTCCTCAGATAAGCCGCCGCATGACGCGGGAGGAGGTACTGCTGGCCCGCGGCACGGCAGACGCCTATGCGCTGCGCAAGCGATTTCACAATGACACCACCCACAGCCGCTACGCCCCTACCGGGGAAGTGGCCAGTGCGCTCTATGAGGCGATGGAGACGGCCCGTTGCGAGGCGATGGGCGCCCGCGCAATGCCCGGCACCGCTGGCAATATCGATGCAAAGATAGCCGATGACTGTCGCCGCAAGGGCTATGCCCAGATTAAGGATGCCGCCGATGCGCCGATGGCCGAAGCTGCAGGGTACCTGATCCGGCAGTTGGCGACCGATCGCGCGCTGCCTGCGGGGGCGGCAAACATTACAGAGCTGTGGCGTGGGGTGCTAGAGAAGCAAGCCGGAGACAGCCTGAGCCGGATCAACGATGTTCTCGACGATCAAAGAGCCTTCTCAAAAATTGCGCGGCAGGTCATTCGGGACCTCGGCTACGGCGACCAGCTCGGCGATGATCCTGATCTGGAGGATGAGGCCGAAGACAGTGCCGAGCAGGATGAGCAGGACAATCCAGACGACCAGTCCGACCCCGGCGGCGACGAACAGGATACCTCGGAGGATCAGGAAAGCGCCGAACAGGATCAGCAGACCGAGGAGATGGACAGCCAGGCTGCACAGGTAAGCCTGGAAGACGACCAGGATGCGGAGATCTCTGAAGACGTCGAAGCGGATGACGGTGACCCGCCGATGGATCGGCCGCCGCCGCCACCCTTCAGTGATGCGGACCCGAACTACATTGTCTACGATACCAGGTATGACGAAGTTATCGCTGCCGAGGATTTGGCGGACCCGGCCGAACTTGAACGTTTGCGCGCCTACCTCGATCAACAGCTTGAACCGTTGAAAGGGGCCGTTAGCCGCCTGGCAAACAAGCTACAACGCCGCCTGCAGGCCCAGCAAAACCGCAGTTGGTCGTTCGATCTTGAAGAGGGGATCCTGGATGCGGGGCGCCTTGCGCGGGTCGTCGCGAACCCGACCACCCCGCTGAGTTTCAAACAGGAAAGCGATACGGAGTTCCGCGACACCGTTGTAACGCTGCTGCTCGACAACTCGGGCTCGATGCGCGGGCGCCCGATTTCGATCGCCGCAATCTGCGCGGACGTGATGGCCCGGACACTTGAACGGTGCCAGGTCAAATGCGAAATCCTGGGCTTTACCACCCGCGCGTGGAAAGGCGGCCAATCGCGGGAACGGTGGTTGGCCGAAGGCCGCCCGCCTCTGCCTGGTCGGCTCAACGACCTGCGCCACATCATCTACAAATCCGCCGATGCCCCCTGGCGCCGTGCCCGTCCCAATTTGGGGCTGATGATGAAAGAGGGGCTGCTAAAGGAGAACATCGATGGTGAGGCCCTGGAATGGGCCGCCAAGCGGATGGTGTCCCGCCCCGAGCAGCGCAAGATCCTGATGGTGATTTCCGATGGCGCGCCGGTGGACGACAGTACGTTATCGGTGAACCCGGCGAGCTTTCTGGAGAAGCATCTGCGCGATGTCATCGAGATGATCGAACATCGCCGCATGGTGGAACTGATCGCCATCGGTATCGGGCACGACGTGACCCGTTACTACGAGCGTGCTGTGACCATTACTGATGTCGAACAACTCGCCGGTGCGATGACCGAACAACTGGCCAGCCTGTTTGACACCGGCGGACGCGGTTCCCGGCGGAACCGGGCGGCCTGAGCATGTTTCAGGACTTCACGGCGACCGCATCGCCGGAGAATGGCCCGCCCCGGATTGAGGCGTTGCGCCAGAAGCTGTCGCAAGCGGGTCTGGCGGGGTTTCTGGTGCCGCGTGCCGATGCCCATCAAGGTGAATATGTCTCGGATCATGATGCCCGGCTGGCCTGGCTGACAGGCTTTACCGGCTCGGCTGGCTTTGCGGTGATCCTTGCCGACCAGGCCGCCTTGTTTATTGACGGGCGCTACACCCTGGCCGCGGGGGATCAGGTCGATACCGGCGTGCTGACGCTCAAGAACATCCCTGGCGACAAGCTCTCTGACTACCTCAACGAGGCCGTGCCGGAGGGCGGCAAGATAGGATTTGACGCCTGGCTTCATACCGCACGGCAGGTCGAGGATCTGCGCAAAGCGCTACGCCAGGGACGCACGCTGATCCCGATTGCAAATCCGGTAGATACGATCTGGGAAGACCAGCCCCCGCCACCCGCTGGCCCTGCAAAACCCCACCCCGAGCATCTGTCCGGCAAAAGCCATGCCGTGAAGCGCGCCGAAATTGCGGATACGCTCAGGAAACAGGGGATCGCTACGGCAGTTTTGACGCTTCCTGACAGCATCTCCTGGTTGCTGAACATCCGTGGCGCAGACCTTGCCCGCATTCCGGTTGTTCAGGCATTTGCACTGATCAATGACGCTGCAAAGGTCCAGATTTTTGTGGACCCCGCCAAGATTGTCCCGGAAACGGCGGCGCACCTTGGGGCGGAGGTGGCGGTCTGCCGGCCCGAAGACTTCGCCGAGGCCCTTGCAGGCCTCATGGGCAAGGTTGGTGTCGATCGGGACAGCGCCCCCGTCTGGATTTCCGAGCGCATCGCGCAAGGGACAGCAGAAGTAAAATGGATCCAGGATCCATGCCGCCTGCCCAAGGCCTGCAAGACCGAGGCGGAACTTTCAGGCGTGCGTCAGGCGCAGGCGCGGGACGGCACCGCGATGGTCGAATTCCTGTGCTGGCTTGATCACCACGCACCCGAAGGCGCATTGTCCGAGATCGATGTGGTTCGCGCACTCGAAGCCAAGCGGCGCGCCAGCAACGCGCTGTGCGACATCTCCTTTGATACGATATGCGGATCCGGCCCAAACGGCGCGATTGTCCACTACCGGGTGACCGAGACCACTAACCGGTCGATCCAAATGGACAGCCTGTTGCTTGTCGATAGTGGCGCGCAGTATCTGGACGGGACCACCGATATCACTCGCACAATCGCCGTCGGTCAGCCGCCGGAGGGGGCGACGCGCGCCTTTACACTGGTGCTCAAGGGGATGATCGCGATCAGCCGGGCACGTTGGCCCGCGGGTCTGGCAGGACGCGATCTCGATGCGCTTGCCCGTCAGGCCCTCTGGTCCGCAGGATTTGACTACGACCATGGCACGGGGCATGGCGTGGGCGCGTACCTCAGCGTGCATGAGGGGCCCCAGAATATCTCCCGCCGCGGTGAAGCCGAGTTACATCCCGGTATGATCTTGTCGAACGAACCGGGCTACTACAAAGCCGGGGCCTACGGCATTCGCATCGAGAATCTTGTGGTTGTTGCTGCGGCCACGGTGCCCCAGGGTGGTGACCGTCCTATGCTCGGATTTGAAACCCTGACATATGTTCCCATTGACAGACGGTTGATCGACCCCAATTTGCTGACAGCGGCCGAGCTCGAATGGCTCAACAACTATCATGCGGCAGTGCGGCAGAAACTGGCCTCGTCACTCTCCCCCAAGGCAGCTGAGTGGCTTGTGGCGGCCACCGCGCCGATCTGACCGCATTATCCGACAACGGGCCCGCGCGCCCGTATCGATACTGTCATGGAGGCAGGCCAAACTGCCGCGAACCTAACGGAGGACCCAGGCCATGGACACCACCACTCAATTGACCATCGCACCGGCCGGCGGCACGTGGGTCGTGCGCGCCGCGGGCGCGGTCATCGGCGAAAGTACGCGTGCGCTGGAATTGCACGAAGCCGGGCATTCACCCGTCATTTACTTTCCGCGCGAAGATATCGAGATGGCTTTTCTCGATCCGACCGATCATTCGACACACTGCCCCCGAAAAGGGGACGCGAGCTACTTTTCGATCGTCGCCAAAAGCGGCGCTATTCCCAATGCCGTTTGGTCGTATGAGGACCCTGTCCCAGCCGCAGCCGGGATTGCCGGCTACCTTGCGTTTTACGCCACCGAGAAAGTAACCGTGGAACGGCTGTAGTCCGGCGCCGCCGCCCGGATCCCGGACAACGGGGGCCGGGCTTATCGACTTGGCCCGCCAGGGCCTCAATCTGTTAGCGGGACGTCAGTCCTCAAGTTCGGCATCCCAATACAGGTAGTCCATCCAGCTTTCATGCAGATGGTTGGGCGGGAACTTGCGCCCAATGTTTTGCAGCTCGCCGGGGCTTGGACGGCGGGCCGGTTTGCGCAGGTGCATATTGCATTGCTTGAGCGTCTTTGACCCTTTGCGCAGATTGCACGGACCGCAGGCGGCCACCACGTTTTCCCAGGTTGTCCGCCCACCACGGGCACGCGGAAGGATATGGTCAAACGTCATGTCGCCTTTTGCACCGCAGTACTGGCACGTAAACTCGTCCCGCAGGAACAGGTTGAACCGGGTAAAAGCCGCCGTTTTAGCCGGACGCACATAGTCTTTAAGCACAACAACCGAGGGGATACGGATCTCCAGCGAGGGCGAGCGCACCACTTCCTCATATTCCGACAGCACCATCACCCGGTCCAGAAACGCCGCCTTAATGGCCTCCTGCCACGGCCAGAGGGACAGTGGGAGGTAGCTCAGGGGCCGGTAGTCGGCGTTTAGCACCAGTGCCGGATGATCCCGGGCACCGGCGGGCTTCCTGATAAAACTCGGTTGTGCGGCGACATCCATCTTAGACTCGTTCCCTTGTCCGGCCCTTGCGCCTTACACGACTGCGGCGGCCCCCACAGCCCATCCTACGCCTCTCCAGGCGACTATATATCGGGTTCGTTAACACGCAATACTCAACATTCTGCGGATAACTCATTTCTTGGGTATTGACCTGCCACGGCTGAACGACATTTTGATGACGGTTATTGCAGCCTGACGGCACTACAATTTGTCGCGAATGAATGCCAGGGCAAGTCCAAGTCCGTCCGGTGCGATGCCATGGCCCATCCCCTTAGAGAGATGTGTGCGCACCGAAAATCCTGCGTCGGTCAGCGCGTCGGCCGCTTCGGGCAATGAGCTTGGCGGGACCACATCGTCCATATCGCCATGTATCAGCAGGACCGGTGGACGCGACACCACCTCCCCGGCAAGCCGCTCCGGCGCCAGCAGACGACCCGAGAACCCGACCACTCCGGCCACAGCGGATGGACGTCGCGGCGCTATTTCCAGGCTGATCATCGTCCCTTGTGAAAATCCGACCAGCACGGTCCGGTCCGATGCAATGCCACTTTGTTCGATCAACCCGTCGAGCCAGGCATTCAGGGCCTGCGCAGATACCTGCAGGGCCGCCATCGCCTGAGCCTCGGTCGATCCATCCATACGCGGGATCGGAAACCACTGAAACCCCATCGGGTTCAGGCTACTGCGCTGCGGCGCGTTCGGGGCGTAAAATGCAGTATCCGGCAAATGCTCTGAGAGGGGATCGGCCAGACCCAGCAAATCCGCACCATCGGCGCCATAGCCGTGCAGAAACACAACCTGGGATGTGGCGGTCCCGCTCTTCGCCGGACGGCTCGGTCCCGTAAGCGACATCTTCAGCGCACTCCTTCACGACCTTTCACCACGGCGTAGTATTGCCAAAGCAGGGTGGCTGCAACCGTTCGCCACGGAGTCCAGGCTTCGGCGCGGGCGCGCAGTGCTTTCTCCGTCGGCCGCTCCGGCAGATCATAAACGACGCGCACGGCCTCCTGCAGGGCCAGGTCACCGGCGGCAAACACATCCGCGCGGCCCAAGGCGAACATCGCATAGATCTCGGCCGTCCAGACACCCACGCCAGGCACTGTCACCAGTGTGTCGATGACCTCCTGATCCGGAACCTCCGCAAGGCCTCCGAAATTGATGCCGCTGTCCGCCAGAGCCAGGGCATACCGGATCTTCTGGCGCGACAGTCCGCAGTCCCGCAAGGCTTCGGCGGAACACCCCGCGACATGTGTCTGCTCAGTCAGCCCGGCGGCTTCCAGCCGCCGCCACACAGCGGCGGCCGAGGCCACGGATACCTGTTGACCAATGATGGTCGACAGCACGGCCCCGAACCCCTCGGGCCGGCGGCGCAACGCCACCGGTCCGGTGGCTGCGGCAGCCCGTGCCAGCCCGGGATCAGCCGCCGCCAGCCAGGCGACACCACGGGCCACATCTGCGTCCGTGTTCAGGATCACGCTTCGCTCTGTATCGACCAAACCTGCCCACCTGCCTCTCTGGACTCTTACCGGTCCCGGTGTCACACCACCCCCATGACCTACGACGATGTTCAGGCCCGACGCAACGTCCTCGTTCTGGTATGCGCCCAGGCCTTTCTGGGTGCCCAGATGCCCATAAGTTTCATACTTGGCGGACTTTCAGGACAGATCCTGAGCTCGCACGTCTGTTTTGCCACTCTGCCGATCACCATGGTGGTGGTGACCACGATGTTCGCAGCCCCTGCCCTTTCGAGCATCATGCAAACGCATGGACGTCGTACCGGTTTCGTGATCGGCGCCCTGGGCGGTGCCGCTGGCGGGCTGCTGAGCGCGGCCGGGCTTTACTACGGCAGTTTTGCACTGTTTCTGACCGGCTCGGTCGGGACGGGTATCTATATGGCGGCACAGGGGTTCTACCGGTTTGCAGCGGTCGATACCGCGTCGGTCGAGTTTCGCCCCAAAGCCATATCATACGTAATGGCAGGCGGGTTGGCCTCGGCGCTGATCGGTCCGCAACTGGTAAAGCTGACCGGCCAGATGACAGACCCGATCCCCTTCGCGGGCGCATATCTGGCGATCGTTGTTCTGAACGTGATCGGTGTGTTCATCTTCGCGTTTCTTCGGATCCCGAAGCCGGCGGAAACCGGTCCCGCCGGCGTGTCTGGGCGCAGCCGGATCGAATTGCTACGGGACCCCAAGATCGCAGTGGCGATGGTCTGCGCCATGGTGTCCTACGCGCTGATGAACCTTGTGATGACCTCGACGCCGCTGGCCGTCGTCGGCTGCGGTTTTACTGTGAGCAACGCCTCCGACATCGTGGCGGCCCATGTGCTTGCCATGTTCGCACCATCGTTTTTTACCGGACATCTGATCGCCCGCTTCGGGGTCGAGCGCATCATTGGATGGGGCCTTGGAATGCTGGGGGTCGCAGGCGTGTTTGCGGTCAGCGGAATCGAACTGTGGAACTTCTATTTTGCGCTCATCCTGCTCGGCCTTGGCTGGAACTTCGGCTTTATTGGCGCGACCGCTATGCTGGCCGGTGCGCATACACCTCAGGAACGGGGGCGCGTTCAGGGTATGAACGACTTCGCGGTATTCGGTATGGTCAGCATCGCCTCCTTCAGCTCCGGCATGCTGATGAACTGCTCGGGCGGTGACACCGTGGCGGGTTGGACAGCGGTCAATATTGCAATGCTGCCGTTCCTGATCCTTGCGGGCGGGGCACTGCTCTGGTTTGTGTTCCGACCACGCCCCGAACCGATCTAAGCGTTTTCCAACAACAGACCAGGCAAGGCTCCGGCTCAGAACCGTCCCGTCAATGTGACCCAAAGCAGGTTCCAGCGTCGTGAGAATTCAGATCCGCGGACATCCCGCCCGCTCGTCGCGCGCCGCAGAACCGCCCTGCACCGCCATCCCGCGGCGAAGGCCGGGCGCGCCGACCGCGGAACCCTCAGGGGCCGTAACCGGGCAAGCGCCTGCGCTGCCAGTTCGGGCGCCGCGCCGGGTTGCGGCAATGGTTGGCGACCCGTAGCCTCCAGCTCTGGTAGCGCCTGGATCAGATTGGCCGCGCCAGACACTGTTCCGAAGGCATGTGCTTCTTTTACCCAAGGTTCCGCCGCTGAAGATGCCAGCGCGGCCAGTTGCATTAATCCTCCACCAGTCGCGGCAAGGTAGCGCCACACCGCCCCCCAGTCGGGTGGCGGCCGCGGATAAATATCCCCTCTCCGGGCCTCGATCAGAGTGTCAAACACCGCCCGTGGAAGATCCGCGCGGCGGATGAGCGCCGCCAAGGGGAGGACGACTTCATGGCTGCGCGGGACCTTGCCTGTATAAATCTCGTCCAATGCGTCGCACCACCATTGCATACGCATTTCGGCAAGCATTGGCTCGCTGGTCACCCATGGCGCCTTGGCAACCGACAGATTGAACGCATAGAGGACCATAAGGTCACCGCGCAGGGACAATGGCGCGGTCATGGCTGAGGCAAAACGGTCCGGGTCGCCGCGGGCGACAATTTCCGCGCAAGCCCCGACGCTCATCGCGGGCGCGCCACGACCATCATGTATCCGACCTCTGACCTATGGGCCCGCCAGAACGCGGCTTCCGCCTCCGCCTGATCCAGCACCGCAGCGAGATCCTCATCCGCACCGCTTGCGCGCAACGCCGCGATACGGGTGTCGACCGGACCGAAGTAGGCCTCCCATGCCGCATCGGAAAGCGGTGCTGTGGCCAGCACATCATAGCCCGCAGCATGGACGGCCGCTTGGATACCCGCAGGCTGCATCGCGGGGTAGGACTCCCAAAAGTCAATCGCCGCCCGGGAGGGCGTCGCGCTGAACAGGACGGGCTCGCTGAACACCACGTGCCCACCGGGTGTCAGGCACGTGCGCCAGCCGCGCAAACCGGTTTCCACGCCAAGGAAGTACAGCGCGCCGGCGCACCATATGAGGTCATAGGGGCCGCCGGGCTCCGCCATGTCGCCCTGCTGAACTGTGACCCGTGTCTCCGCATCAAACCGCGCCCGCACCGCCGCAACAAAATGCGCCTGCTTGTCGAGAGCCGTCACATGACCGTTTGGTGCATGCGCCAGCAAATCAGCGACATCCGCGCCCGGCCCGCAAGCCGCATCCAAAATTCGCGCGTCATGGCGAAGATCAAACTGGCTGAGCGACCAATCTAGGCTGTCCCGGTCACCCGGTCCCTCGCGCGGTAAGTCCCGGTGCAACGTAAAGAACGCGTCCCAGCTCATACCGGTGCGCCGTCGCGGATCAGCTTCCAGATCACCGCATCCAGTAGCGCCTGAAAAGACGCATCGACTATATTGGCCGAGACACCGACGGTAGACCAGCGGCGCCCCTGCGCATCCTCACTGTCGATGATCACGCGTGTGACTGCCTCGGTTCCGCCATTGGTGATACGAACGCGGAAGTCGACAAGCTTCATATCCGCGATGGCCGACTGATACGGGCCCAGATCTTTGGCCAGCGCCCGGCTGAGCGCATTGACAGGCCCCTGATCGTTCCCGTCGGCATCGACACTCTCGGACACAGACAGGAGGCGTTCTGTCCCGATCCTCACAACAACCACCGCCTCGGACACAGTAATCATCTCGCGTATCGCATTGTACCGTCTGTCGACGGTGACCCGGTATCGTTCTACCTCGAAAAACGTCGGCAGCTGGCCCAAGTGCCGTCGCGCCACGAGTTCGAACGAGGCCGCCGCCATGTCATAGGCAAATCCCCGATCCTCGCGCGATTTGATGTCCTGCAGGATCACGGCCAGCCGAGGATCACCCTTTTCAACCGTCAAACCCGCCGCCGCGAGGCGCTCGCGCAGGTTGGATTGACCCGCCTGGTTCGACATCGGGACAAAACGAGCATTCCCGACCGCGTCAGGCGGTACATGCTCATAGGTGCTGGGGTCTTTAACGATTGCCGAAGCATGCAGCCCGGCCTTGTGGGTAAAGGCCGACGCGCCCACATAGGCGGCAGCCGGGTTCGGCACCCTGTTCAGTATATCGTCCAGCAGGCGCGAGGTTTTGGTCAGCGTTCGTAACCCCTCGTCTGTGACGCCAATACCGAACTGGGATCGGTAGGGCTCTTTCAGCAAAAGCGTCGGGATCAGCGCGGTCAGATTGGCATTGCCACATCGCTCCCCCAGTCCGTTCAGGGTCCCCTGAATCTGCCGTGCCCCGACCGACACTGCGACCAGCGTGTTGGCGACGGCGTTTTCGGTATCGTTGTGCGTATGGATGCCCAGATGCGTCCCCGGAATACCGGCATCTATCGCGGCGCGCGTGGCTCTGCGAACGTCCTCGGGCAGCGCCCCGCCGTTTGTATCGCACAAGACCACCCAACGCGCACCGGCATCATAGGCCGTTTTCGCGGCCCTGAGGGCGTAATCGGGGTTGGTTTTGTATCCGTCAAAGAAGTGCTCCGCATCGAACAGCGCCTCACGGCCATCCGCGACCAGATGAGCGATCGAGGCGCGGATGTTTTCAAGGTTCTCATCAAGCGTGATGCCCAGGGCGGTTTCGACATGGAAATCATGGGTCTTGCCGACCAGACAGACGGCAGGGGTGCCGGCATTCATCACCGCCGCCAGGACGTCGTCGTTCTCGGCCGAGCGTCCGGCCCGTTTGGTCATCCCAAAGGCGGTAAAGGTCGCCCTGGTCTTTGGAGCCGTATCGAAGAATTCACTGTCGGTGGGGTTCGCCCCCGGCCAGCCACCTTCGATATAGTCCAGCCCCAGTTCGTCCAGCGCCCGTGTGATGCGAGCCTTGTCGTCAAGGTTGAAATCCACGCCCTGGGTCTGCTGCCCGTCGCGCAGGGTCGTGTCGTAGATGTACAGGCGCTCGGTCATTTGGGGTGCCTTTGGGCACGCGTTTCAGCTGCTGGCGGGCGGAGCGCCAGTGCGGGCGTCGGGAGCCTCCGGCGGGGATACTTATGGGATAAAGTGAGGGCCGGGGTCATGTGATATCCGCGAGTTTGATGGGGTCGAAGTTTGGTAGTTTTTCGGCGTGCGGGCCGCTTCCTAAAGAGGACAGCCTCAGACCCGTTGCCTCCATCTGGTCTTTCAGAGCATCGGCATCCTCATAGCTCTGATCATTTCGTAGCATTTGCCATTTGTTGAGCAGACTTTTCAAATGCGGGTCATCGACGGTTTGGGTTCCGGTTGCCGATATCGACACCATTCCGTACTGGTTGGCTCGATACCAACGCGCGTCTTCTGCTGGCGGCAGGCCAATCAACTGCATTGATTTCTTCAGCTTAGCCGTATTTTTGCTTGCGGCCAGCTTGTCCATTTCTGTCACGGCCAAAGACGTGTTGAGATCATCCGCCAGTGCTGCATAAACTTCGCCCGCGGGTTTTTCGGCTGCGTCCACGTTTTCTGTCAAGCGGTACCAGCGCGTGAGTCGCTTCCTTGCTTCCTCCACGCGTTTCTCAGTCCAATCCATCGGCTTGGAGTAATGCGTCGAGAGCAGCACGAAGCGGATGACATCGCCCGAAATGCCTTGGTCCAGCAGGTCGCGCACGGTGAAGAAGTTGCCCAGGGATTTGGACATTTTCTTGCCTTCCACTTGCAGCATTTCGTTGTGCAGCCAGACTTGAGCGAAATCCCCCGTGCAGGCGCATTTGCTTTGGGCGATTTCGTTTTCGTGATGGGGGAATTGCAGGTCGAGGCCTCCGCCGTGGATGTCGAAGCTCTCGCCCAACAGGTCCCGGGCCATGGCGGAGCATTCGATGTGCCAGCCCGGGCGGCCTCGGCCCCAGGGGCTGGTCCACCCGGGTTCGCCTTCGTTTGAGGGTTTCCAGAGGACGAAATCGAGGGGGTCTTCTTTGTAGGGTGCGACTTCGACCCTGGCGCCCGCGATCATGTCGTCGAGCGCGCGGCCAGAGAGCTGGCCGTAGTCAGGGTAGCTGCGCACTTTGAACAGCACATGGCCTTGGGCGGCGTAGGCGTGACCCTTGGCGATCAGATCTTCGATCATCGCAACCATCTGCGGCACGTAATCCGTGGCACGCGGGCTGTGGGTAGGTGGAAGCGTGCCGAGGCCGGTGATCATGTCATCCTCATACCAACCGATAGTCTCGGCGGTGAGCGTCTCGATGGGGCGTGCTTGCTCGGTTGCCCGCGCGATGATCTTGTCGTCGATGTCAGTGTAATTGCGCACGTAGGTGACGTTCTGAGGGCCGTACTTATAGCGGAGCAGGCGAAACAGCACATCGAACATGATCACAGGCCGGGCGTTGCCCAGGTGCGCCCGGTCATAGACCGTGGGACCGCAGAGGTACATGCGCACATCCCCAACGTCGAGGGGCTGGAAAACCTCTTTGCGGCGTGTGGCGGTATTGGTCAGCTGGATCGGTGTCATAGGGTTTTGGCTCGGGCAAAGGACAAGGCTGTCCGGCAGCGCCCTAGCAGTCCAAATTCAGTGAGGAAAGACGAAAGCGCCGCGGACGGGGGTCAGCGGATAATGCAGCAGCGAATGCAGATGGCACGGTTCGTCATGCTGCGCAAAATGCGACACGCCGCGGCAGATTGCAAGTTGTATTCTCGTGGCCGCTGCGGCAGCCTCGCCCCTATGACCAAGGACGACATCGATGCGCATTGCCTCAGCCTTCCTGGCGCCCACAAGGTCGTGCAGTGGAAGGGTGCGCAGGTCTATAAGGTCGCCGAGAAACTCTTCGCCATCATCGGCGGCGATGGCAGGCGGATCACATTGAAGTGCGCGGATGCTGAAACTGCAGCGTTCCTGATCGAAATCGGGGCTGCCACACCGGCGCCGCATCTTAAGCGGGGCGGCTGGATTTCCCTCCAAATCGACGATATCGGCGACGAAGAGATGGCAGAGCGCGTGACAACCTCCTATGCCACGGTCCGCGACAGCCTGCCCAAACGGCTGCGCGAGGCATTGGTATGAGACCATCCGACCGTATAGCCGGGATCAACGGCGGAGGCTCGGACGGCTGGGAGGTTCTGTACCAGGCCCGCGATCTGCGGCGCGCTGGCGATCAGGTGCTGGATCTGACGATCGGCGATCATGACTGGACCACCCCAGGTGTTTTGATCGACGCGATGACCGCCAGTGCGCGCAAAGGACAAACAGGATATGCACCGATCACGGGGTATGACGCCCTTCGCTCCGCAATTGCAGAACGGGTGGTAACACGCACCGGTGTACCGACAGGGTTGCAAAATGTGATCGTTGTTCAAGGCGGTCAGGCCGGTCTGTTTGCGTCGATGATGGCGACACTCGATCCCGGTGACCGCGCGCTGGTGATGGATCCCTACTACGCGACCTATCCTGGGACGATCAGGGCGGCCTCGGGTATCCCCGAGATTGTGCCGACCCGGGCCGAAGCCGGATTTCAGCCTCAGGCTGCGGATCTGGCCGCGGCGGCACCAGCCAAATCGATCCTGATCAATTCGCCAAACAACCCGTCAGGCTCGTGCTATACGCCCGAAACCATGGCGACACTGGCGCGTTTTGCGATCGAGCGCGATATGTGGGTGATTTCGGATGAGGTATACGAGGGGCAGGTCTGGAACGGCACCCATCTGACGGCCCGTGCGATCCCGGGGCTGCGGGACCGGACCCTTGTGATCGGGTCGCTTTCGAAAAGCCATGTGATGACCGGATGGCGACTGGGTTGGATTGTTGGCCCACCGGATATGATCTCGGCGTTCTGCGATTTGGCGACCAACACAACCTATGGCGTGCCGGGATTCATTCAGGATGCTGCATTGACCGCCCTGACCGAGGACCATGGGATCGAGGACGAGACCGCCGCGAAGTATCGGACCCGTCGGAGGGCAACGTTTGACGTTCTGGCGGGACAGAACTCGGTTCAAGCGGCCGCTTCGGATGGCGGCATGTATGTCATGCTGGATATCCGTTCGACCGGACTATCGGGTCAAAGCTTTGCACAGGCGTTGCTCGCAAAGCATCGCGTCGCGGTTATGCCCGGCGAAAGCTTTGGCACCGCCTGCGCCGGACATGTCCGTGTCGCCCTGACCCGCCCCGCCAACGAATTGACCCAAGCGATAACCACAATCTCGAAATTCGCCGAGGAAACCAGATGACCCATGATCCCGGCCCGGATTTTCGCGCCCTGCACAAACCCGGCGCCCCGTTTGTATTGGCCAATGCCTGGGATGCTGGATCAGCGCGCATGCTGACCGCGTTGGGGGCGGAAGCCATCGGCACAACCTCTGCCGGGCATGCTTTCACGTTGGGGCGGCCGGACGTGGGGCATGTGACACGGGACGAGTCCCTCGCCCACGCACAGGACCTTGTGGCCGCGACGCCGTTGCCGGTGTCGGGCGATTTTGAGAACGGCTACGGCGCCGCGCCCGAGGATGTTGCTGAAACCATCCGTCTTGCGTGCAAGGCCGGACTGGCTGGATGCTCCATCGAGGATACGGATTTGCCTGGTAGCGGCGCTTATGACCGCGATCTGGCGATCGACAGGGTGCGCGCGGGTGCTGCTGCGGCCCGTAGGCTGCCGCGTGACTTCGTCTTTGTCGCCCGTGCCGATGGGGTGATGAATGGCGCCTATGACATCACCGAAGCACTTGCCCGGATCACTGCTTTCGCCGACGCCGGGGCGGACTGCGTATATGTGCCCTTGCCACCGGATATGGCCAGCCTGGCCCGGATCTGTGCGGCCGTGCGCGTGCCGGTGAATGCGATTGCGGCGGGCAAGTATACCAAGACGAGCCGCACAGAGTTTGCGGCGGCCGGTGTCGCGCGCATCTCACTTGGATCGGCGCTGGCCCGGGCCACTCATCAATTGATCCGCGACCTGGGGACATCCATGTTTGAGAACGGTGATTTCAGCGGTCTGCGGGGTGGCGCAGGGATCGATGACCTGCTTGAGAAGGGCGCGCGCCCGTAAGCGAGCCGGGCGCGCGCGATGATCAGAACCGGTACGAAACCTTGGCCGCAATGGTGTTTGCGTCCACATCGCTTCCGGAATCGTCGAAGTCATCGAAGTTGTGGTATAGATATTCGACACCGGCGATGATGTTGTCGGTCACCAGGTAGTCGATACCGGCCCCAACGGTCCAACCTATATCGCTGAGGTCATCGCCACCAATCTCCGCATCGGCGAATGCAGCGCCTGCGGTCCCGTAGATCAGGGCGCGGCCCGCATCATAGCCGGCTTTGACTTTGAAGCGACCGATCTGGTCGATGCTGCCCGCATCACCGTCCAACTCCAACTCACCGAAATTGTAGTCCACCTCGGCGCCCAGCACATAGCTGCCGAAGTCGTAGTTATAGCCTGCCTGGAGCCCGCCCAGGAAACCGTCAAAATCGGTCCCCTCGACATCCCCAAAGCCATAACCAGCTTGACCACCGACGTAGAAGCCCGTCCAGTCTACCCCCACCGGCGCCGGTGCCGGAACGGGTGCAAGGATCGGTGCTTCGACTGGGGCAGGCTCGATATTGCCCGCTACGGCCGGGACAGCCAGGGCTGCCGACATAAGCGCAGCGAGTGAAATGCTCTTCATGGTCCTATCCTCAATGTTGTTTTGAAGTGCCCTCTATATGGTGGTTAATCGGACCGCGCGCACGGGGGGGACGCTTCACAAACGCGACACATTCCGTAACCTGTATATCTTAGGCAAACCCCTGCCTACGTTCGGCAAATTTCTGCTAAGTGGCGGATTTTCGTATACCGCAAACCTATTGTTGGGGCTGCAGCAGCACTAAAGTAAACTGAACGGTTTATACAGAAAACAATATGTATTCTGGACTGTAGAGACACCGGGAACGCCAATCTAAGCTGCGTCAAGTCGATCTGTCACAGTTCATCGACTTGCATGTTTTTTGGGCACATGCACCAAATGGGGCAGCTTCACGCGCGCATGCGGCGTCATTGCAGGGCCGGAATTGCCTTGAAAAATCGGCAAATGTAACAATTCGGCCAACCAACAGGAGAGTACAGATGAGACATACTGTTTTTGCGGGCGTGACCGCAGGTTTCATGGTGGCCGGTACGACGTCACCGATGGCAGCGGACGTGAAGTTCATGATGGATTGGGCCTGGCAAGGCCCGCAGTCCTTCGCGCTGCTGGCCCAAAACTCCGGTTGTTTCGAGGAAAACGGGATCAACATCACTCTGGACCGTGGCTTTGGCTCGGGCCGCACACCTGTCGAACTCGCGGCGGGGACCTATCAAATGGGTTTGGGAGACATCAATCCAACGATCAAGTTCCGCGCCGAAAATCCGGACTCTGACCTCATCGCCGTTGCCGTTCTGGCAGACGCCTCGCCACTGGTCGCGGTGGTGCGGGCCGACAGTGGTATTGAAAAGCCCAGCGACCTCGAAGGAAAGTCTCTGGCGGCTCCGGATTTCGATGCTGGACGACAGTTGTTCCCGGCTTTTGCCGCCGCGACCGAGATTGACGCCTCGACAATCGAATGGGTCTCGGTCAAGCCGGAATTGCGCGAACCGATGTTGGCACAGAAACAAACCGATGGGATCACGGGGTTTGTCACCTCGGCCTTACCGTCGCTGGGCGCCCTTGGGGTCGGTGAGGAAGATCTGAAGGTGTTTCGCTATAAGGAGTACGGCGTCGATCTGTATTCGACGTCGATTTTGACCACGAAGGCCTTCGCGGAGGCGAACCCCGAGGCGGTAAAGTCCGTCGTGGCCTGTATGATCGATGGCACCAAAGCGATGGTCGCCGACGTCGATGGCGCGATTGCCGCACTCAAGGCGCATGAACCGCTCACCGACGTGGCGGGCGAGACCGGGCGCCTGATTATGACAATTGACGAGATGATTTCGACAGAGTCCGCACGCGCCAACGGCCTGTCCGCGGTCGATATGGAACGGCTGCAAAGTACCATAATTATGGTTGAAAACGCATATGGCCTGGAAAACACCCTACAGGCTACGGACCTTTACGACCCCAGCTTCCTGCCGTCGGAGGAAGACAGGAAATTCTGACGCCCTGGCGGACGGCGCCAGGTGGCAACACCCAATGCTCTACCTACGGGCCGCCAAGCCGGAAAGACCGGTTGGGCGGCCTGAACAAGGGCTAAACACGCACCGGACAAGGACCGTGACATGAGTTTTGTGACCATGCGCGATGTGGCCCTGCGCTACGGCGGAGAGGAGGGTGGCACGCTTGCGCTCGATGGGGCGTCGCTGAGCGTTCAGAAGGGCGATTTCGTTGCGGTCGTCGGTCCCTCGGGTTGTGGCAAATCGACACTGATGAAAGCGATCAGCGGGCTCTGGCCGATCAACGGAGGTGTGGTCGAGGTCGATGGTTCACCCGTCCGCGGGCCACTTTCGATTGTTGGAATGGCCTTCCAGAACGCCACGCTGCTGCCCTGGCGCAGCACATTGGATAACGTCATGCTGCCGCTGGAAATCGTCCGGCCGCACCGGGAGAAGTTGCACGCCAATCGCCGCGAGTACCGGCAAAAAGCCCTGGATCTGCTGGGCCTGGTCGGTCTGGCAGGGTTCGAAGATAAAAACCCGTGGGAGCTTTCGGGCGGTATGCAGCAGCGCGCGTCGCTGTGCCGAGCGCTGGTCCACGACCCTGGGTTGCTTATGCTGGACGAACCATTTGGGGCGTTGGATATGTTCACCCGCGAGGAACTGTGGGGAGTGCTCCAGGAGGTTTGGCTGTCAAGGAAACCAACCATTCTGCTGGTCACCCACGATCTGCGCGAAGCCGCTTTCCTTGCGGACAAGATCCATGTGATGAGCGCGCGGCCCGGTCGGATCATCCACACAAAGGCGGTCGATTTGCCGCGCCCCCGAACCCTGCGCGATACCTTCAGCCCGGAGTTTGGCGCCATCACCGAAGAGCTGCGTGATCACATCAGCACCGCCCGTGCTCAGGCCGCGTGATGGCGGATACGACCTACAGATCGACACCACGCCGGTATCTGGGCCTGTCGCGCCCCGCGTTCGAGTTCGCTTTGCCCTGGCTGGTGATCGTCTCGGCGTTTTTGCTATGGGAAGCGGTCGTCTGGCTGTTCGAGATCCCGCAGTTCCTGCTGCCCGCGCCCAGCGCGATCTTTGCCGCCACATGGGAATGGCGTGTGCCGATACTCGAAAACGCGTGGCAAACCCTGTTCACCACCGCCGTCGGATTCGCACTGGCAGTCGTTTTCGGGTTAATCACCGGCATCCTGATCGGATCATCCACATTGGTCTATAAAGGGTTCTACCCCTTGCTGATCGGCTTCAACTCGGTGCCCAAGGTCGCAATCGTTCCGATCCTGGTCATCTGGTTTGGAATCGGCACGGTACCGGCGATCATAACCGCCTTTTTGATCTCGTTTTTTCCGATCTTGGTGAATGTGGCCACCGGCATCGCAACCGTGGAGCCGGAGTTAAAGGACGTGATGCGCGCTTTGGGTGCCAGCCAGCGGGACATTATCCGCAAGGTCGGATTGCCACGGTCGATGCCGTATTTCTTCGCATCGCTCAAGATCGCGATCACGGTGGCCTTCGTGGGATCGATCATCGCCGAGACCGTGGCCGCGAACAAGGGCATTGGACATCTGATGATGGTAGCATCCTCGCGTTTTGAAGTGCCGCTCGTGTTCGCGGGACTGCTGGTGACGGCCGTTATGGGCGTTGGTTTTTACCTAGTCGCCGCTGTGATCGAGCGCCGGATGACGGGCTGGGCGATCCGCAGCCCCGACAGCGGATTTGCGAGCTACTGACCCTCGACAGCCTGTGAACGATGGGCACATAGCTGACAACACCCACGCCGGACTGCTGCCATTCTGTTCCCGCGCCGATCAGGTATCGATGCGCTCCACCACCATGTTCCCATTGGTGTAGACGCAGATCTCCGCAGCGATTTCCAGGGCCCGCCGCGCAACCGTTTCGGCATCCAGATCGGTGTCGCTCAGCGCCCGCGCGGCGGCAAGCGCATAGTTTCCGCCAGACCCGATCGCGGCAACGTCGTGCTCGGGCTCCAGCACATCCCCCGCACCGGTAATCACAAAAAGGTTGGTCCCATCGCTAACGATCAGCATGGCCTCAAGGTTCCGCAGGTACTTATCGGTCCGCCAGTCCTTGGCCAGATCCACCGCTGCGCGCTGCAGTTGGCCTGGCGTCGCTTCAAGCTTGGCCTCCAGTCGCTCCAGCAGGGTGAAGGCATCGGCGGTTGATCCGGCAAATCCGCAAACGACATCCTGGCCGCCCGGGCTGATCCGTCTGACTTTTCGGGCACTTCCTTTGATCACCGTTTGTCCAAGGCTCACCTGCCCGTCCCCCGCCACGACGACAGAGCCGCCCTTGCGGACCGCGACAATTGTCGTGCCATGCCATTGGGGAATTCCGGTTTCTGCCATGTGACGCCTCCTTTTCGTGGTGCGGATATAGGCGCATTATCCGAAAGACACCAGATGTGCGCCGGGTCACGTGCATGTCACGGGATATGTGGCATAGATACGGTACAGCAGCGGAGACGGTTCATGGAAATCTCGGTCGGGACATTCAACCTCAACAACCTGTTCTCACGCTACAACTTCAGGGCCGAGGTCGCCGACCTGCCCGCCGATGACGCCGGCGGCCTGCAGCTGACCTTCGCCCCGGATCAGGTTTCGGTCCGCAGTTTCATGGGCCGTCTGGTGCGCCCCAAGGACGATGCGAGCACGTCCCAGGTCGCGGCCCGCATTCTGGCCGCAGACATCGACATCCTGGCCGTACAGGAGGTGGAGCACATCGAGATCTTGCGCCGCTTCAACCGCGATCATCTGAACGGTCTGTATCCGTTTATCGCCCTGATCGAGGGCAATGACAGGCGCCTGATCGATATCGGAGTGATGTCCCGGCTTCCGCTTGGCGCCATCACCAGCCATCAGACAGCAACGCACCCGGATGATCCGACGCGCCCGGTGTTTGGCCGCGATCTGCAGGAGGTTGAGATCCTGGCGCCGAACGGCTCCCGGATTTTCACCATCTACAACAACCACCTAAAGAGCCATTTTGTCCCCTTTGGTCAGGATCCGGTGGCCGGGGCGGCTGCCGCCAATGCGCGCCGTCGACGGCAGGCCGAAACTGTCTCAAGGATTGTCTCGGCGCGGCAGCGGGCAGGCGCGCGTTTCATAGTGCTGGGCGACATGAACGATCCGCCGGACAGTCCTGATCTGGCACCGATGCTGACCGTGGACAACCGCCCGCTGACCAATGCGTTGGCCCAGGCGACAGAGACCCGCCCACCCAAGCCGGAAACCCCCGGTCAGGGTCCCGGCCCGGCCAGCCCGCAATGGACACACCGCTTTAACCCGCCCGGTCCCGAATTTCCACGGTATGAGCTATTCGACCAGATCTGGCTCAGCGACAGTCTCGCACCCAAACTGGTGTCCGCCCACATAGACCGTCGGACCAAACACGGCGGGGACGGGTCTGACCATGACCCGGCCTGGGTGGTGCTGGATCTCTAGCCCAAAACCGGGGTGCCGTGGCGCGTATCAACCCCTGTCGCGGGGTGAGGGCGGCGCCCTCGCGCTTTGCGCTTGACCCGAAACACCGTCGCCAGGTTAACGGGTTGAAGTCTTTCACTTCATGCAACGTCAGGTGCAGCGCCACAAGCGTGTGGAGACTTAGGTCATTTCAGGTCCGCCATGTTCCAGGATCACCGGAACGACGATTTCCTCCTCATCACATAGATGCCGGTCCAGAACACCGCCGAACCCCACCAAGTCCTTGTGGACAGATCCGGCCGCATCGATCGCAACCGGTGCAGGTCCCACGAGCCCGTTAACGGCGGTGGTGAGCCGCGCCAGCCATTCCTCAAGCGCATCATGATCCCGATCGAGCAAGTCAAAGGCCTCTCCCAGCCGCGCATCTTTGGCCGAGAGTTGGGGGAAGAACTGCGTGTCCTCAATGTGATGATGGGCATGCAGCCCGTTGATGAAATACCCGGCCAATCGCTGGGTATCCTGACGAAAACGCCCGGGGTCCAAATTACCATCCAGAAACGCCTCGGTCTGGTCGACAAGGGCACTGTGCGCCTTGCGAAACATCAGATGCCGATCCAGCCAAAACCGCGTGAGCCCGTCCAGGTTTCGGTGCGCCTCCCACTGCGCCCTTGGGTATCGGTCTGACAGCACACGCAAATGTTCGGGCACCGCTGTCCGCGTGTTCAGGTTGTAGTCATCCACCATGTCAGCGGACCCCGGAAACTTATCGCCCGGGAAGGGCAAAGGTTACCGGTGGACCGGCCCCATCGACATTGTCAAAGGCCTGAACGGTCACTTCGCTGACACCCTCGGGGATAACGATGCCCGACTGGCTGCGGGTGAAGGGTTGCTCTTCAACATGCGGGTGCAGCAACTCGCGATAGCCCACTTCGACACCGTCGGGTGTAAAGACGCGCCACCCGTCGGCATAATGCTCCCACCCCGTATCGGCATGTGCCACCGTCACATCAAAGCGCCAGCTGCCACCCTGTTCCGTTGCTTTGACGCCGACAACCTCGGCAGGACCGGCGTAAAGGGGCGATGCGGCTAGCAGCAAGCTGAGGACGAGCGGTTTCATGGCGGCTCCTTTGGAATGGGGGGTCGGCGGTCCGTTTACTCTGCTGTCAGGTCCGCCCTCTGCTCAAGCGTAATCTCCATAAAAATGCAGCATGGCACGGGGTTTTGATAGTAGGCCGGTATCTCGACAAAATTCAGGCTCCGGTAAAGGGCCTGTGCCGATTGCATGAACGGGCCTGTATCAAGCACCGCGCGTTGGTATCCGGCCGAACGAGCGACATCCAGGATCCGCTCGACCAGGGTCCGCCCCAGTCCAGTGCCCCGTGCTTCCGGGGCAACATACAGCCGCTTGATCTCGGCGCTTGTATCGTCATAGGGGCGAAGGCCGATGCACCCCACAGCGCCCCCAACGTCGTCGGATGCCAGAAGCAGAGCACCGTTTGGCGGGACGTAGGTTCCGGGAAGCCCCGCAAGTTCAGCTTCGAAGTTCTGAAACTCCAGGCTTATGTTGTGGTCCCGCTGCAGCCAGTCGGCATACTGCCTGAACAGCTTTCCGATCTGTGCCAACTCCCCGTCGGATTCGATCTGCGCGATGCGGTAAGTCACATTTTCCCCCTGGCTCCCTGCCTCTCCATTGTATGGCCCGACCGGTCTTTGCTGCAACCGCGATATGTGGACTTTGGTACTACACATGCTGGTTGGACGGCACCTCCCACTGGCCCTTTCATTTGCTGCGGCAAGGGCGTAGAGAGACGCGGCTGAGTATCACCAGATCCGAGGAGTGTGGCCAATGGGCTACCGTGTTGCCGTCGTCGGTGCCACTGGAAACGTGGGCCGAGAAATGTTGAATATCCTGGCTGAACGTCAGTTCCCAACTGACGAAGTTGTGGCACTTGCCAGCCGCCGCTCGATGGGAACGGAATGCACGTTTGGAGAAACAACCCTCAAGACCCTGGATCTGGACACTTTCGATTTCACCGGCTGGGACATTGCCCTTTTTGCCATCGGAGCTGAGGCGACCAAGACCTATGGGCCGCGTGCCGCAAAGGCTGGCTGCGTGGTGATCGACAACTCGTCGCTCTACCGCTACGATCCCGATGTGCCGCTGATCGTGCCCGAGGTAAACCCCGACACCATCGAGGGCTATGCCAAGAAGAACATCATTGCCAATCCCAATTGCTCCACCGCGCAGATGGTGGTGGCCCTCAAGCCCCTGCACGACCGGGCGCGGATCAAGCGTGTCGTGGTCTCCACCTACCAGTCCGTGTCCGGCGCGGGCAAGGACGGGATGGACGAATTGTGGAACCAGACCAAGGGGATGTATGTGCCCGGGCAAGAGAAAGAGCCCGAGAAGTTCACCAAGCAGATCGCCTTCAACGTGATCCCGCACATCGACAGCTTCATGGAGGACGGCTCCACCAAGGAAGAATGGAAGATGGTGGCCGAGACCAAGAAAATCATCGACACCTCCATCAAGGTGACGGCCACCTGCGTGCGGGTTCCGGTCTTCGTCGGCCATTCCGAGGCGGTCAATGTGGAGACCGAGGACTTCCTCGATGAGGAGGAAGCGCGCGAGTTGCTGCGCAACGCCCCGGGGCTGATGGTCGTCGATAAGCGCGAAGATGCGGGCTACATGACCCCCGTCGAGTGTGTTGGGGATTTTGCCACCTACATCAGCCGCTTACGCCAGGACAGCACGGTTGAGAACGGCTTGAATTTCTGGTGCGTGTCCGACAATCTCCGCAAAGGGGCTGCCCTGAACGCCGTGCAAATCGCAGAGCTTTTGGGCCGTCGGATCCTCAAGAAGGGCTAAAGTGATGCGCCTCCGTCATGCCATTCTTGCCGGGGGTGCCACGTTTTTTTCCGCCACGACGGGGGCGGCAAGCTCCGCGCCCGACCCGTTCTATGACCCCGACGGATGGTCTCTCACGGGATTCGCCGGGGTTATGACCGACAATGTCTGGGAAGAGTCGATCCAACCCTGGGAGACCGAGTTCCTCGACAGCTACCTTATTGGCCTCGGCCTGCGCCGCGACTGGCCCGTCGCGGGCTCAAACCGTTACTTCATCGGCATCGAGGGCCAGACTGTCGCGCATTTCGGCGATCAGACGCATCTGGAATTCAATGCCCCGGTGGTGCTCAGCTACCGCCCGCAGGGCCGGTGGAGCGGGCCGGTCGACGCGCTGTCCTTCGGGCTCGGCCTCTCCTACGCCAGTGAGATCCCGCAGACCGAGATCAACCGCGACGGCGCCTCCCAACGGCTGATGATCTATTGGATGGCCGAGGTCGCTGTGCCCGGTCCCATCGCCCAGAGCGAGGTGCTGTTCCGCCTTCACCACCGCTCGGACGGTTTTGGTCTGTTCGAAGAGAACTCCGGTTCGAACGCATTGACCATCGGCATAAGACGATCATTCTAGATTCGAATTCAAAGACTTAGAACCGCTCCGCCCGCAGCACCTGGCAATCGCTCACCGACACCACACCGATGTGCTGTTCCAGCACTTTGAATGCGGCGTCGAGCAATGTCTGCACACGGTCGGGGCGCAGGATACAGATCACGGCAACCATCCCACCCGCTTTTGACACCTGCCCGTCCCGCGTCCAGCGGCCCGAGCGCCCCGAACCGCCAAGGACAGGAAGCACGGTGTATCCGGTGACACCGACCTCCTCCAGGGCATTTTTCAACCTGCGCTCCATCGGAGCTTCGATGATAATTTCAACACGTTTGGCATCGTGGGTCTGCATCACATCCTCCGTCCGATCAGCCCGCCAGCGCTGTCGCGGCCGCTATGTACAACGGGATGCCCAGCGTGAGGTTAAACGGAAAGGTCACACCCAGGGACAGCGTGAGATAAATTGACGGATTTGCCTGCGGCAGCGCAACCCGCATCGCAGCCGGTACCGCAATATAGGAAGCCGACGCCGAGAGGACCACAAGCAACGCCGCGCCCCCGGCCGACAGGCCCAACGCCACACCGGTTGCCAGCCCCAGACACCCGCCGATAAGCGGCATCACCAGACCGAACAGGATCACCGGCAGTTGCAGAAGCCCCGCGCTCGAACGAAATCCCCGCCCGGCGACAAGCCCCATATCCAAGAGGAATATACAGAGCACTCCTTTGAACGGCGCCACCACAAAACTGTCGATCTCAGCCAGCCCCTCGGGTCCGGTAACCCACCCGATGACAAATGACCCGACCAGAAGGACAATCGAGCCGTTCAGCAGGATCTCGCGCATGAGCCCGTCTTCCGAGCTGGCCGTCCCCGATGCACCTGTCCGGCTGATCAGCCACAGTGCGGAAAGGATCGCAGGAGCCTCCATCGCGGCGGCCACAGCCACCATGTACCCCTCGTAGCTGATGCCGGCACTGTCGAGTGCGGAACTTCCGGCGACGAACGTCACGACCGAGATCGAGCCGTAGTGCGCCGCTACCGCCGCGGCGTCGATGACGGAAAGCTGGGACACAACGCGGAGGATCGCAAAGGCGATGAATGGAATGGCTGCGGAAAGCACGATGCCAGCGCCCAGCGCAAGCACCAGATCCGGACCCACACCGCTTTCTGCAACGCTGACCCCGCCCTTGAAGCCGATGGCAAACAGCAAATAGAGCGAGAGGGCCTTTGCCGCGGCTTCCGGCACGCTCAGATCCGAACGGGCGATAGCAGCCGCAAAACCAAGCGCGAAACTCAGCACCATGGGCGACAGAACATTGTCCGCCGCAAGACCTAGGATACCTTCCATCAGCCCGGATATCCTCTCATGGTCATAACGCGTGAAACGCGTCGGTTTCAGGGCCGTACCAGTCCGGTACCCCGGAACCGGTACCGCTCCATAGCCCGCGAAGAGCCAATGTCCCTTGGGCCACATCCTCGGCCAAAGGCGGCAAATTCTTCTTCTTGGTCAGACTGGTCAATACAGCCTTTTGCTCCAATATGTGCAGCTGTTCGTCGGAGTCTTTGATGTCGCGCAACTCCGCCTCGAACCCATCGGCAAGAGTGTCCGGACATCTACGCACGCCGCCGAACCGCGAATGCTCTGTCATCCGGCCATCGGCGGCACAAAGACCGCGCACCGCATACTACAGAGCCTCCGAGGTGCCGTTCGGATCGCCATCGCGTTTGGGCGCCGGCACCAGATCGGCAAAATTTCGGTGGATGGAAAACTCGTTCAACTCCGCGCCACAGATCGAGGGTACATGTACCCGCCTGTCGTAGCATGGGGTCACCACCGCGCGCGGGCGTTGTCCACCGTTGGCGGGACGTTGGTACACGGCGCGGATGTTCTCAAAACCTGTTGCCATCCATCCATCGTGTCGTTCTGCGAAAAATTTGGGGAGCGGGCGGGACGGAATCGTCATGCGCAAGACCTGTATAATTGTCTATAAAGACTTACGGAAATTGTCCCACGCATGCAATTCCAGGTAACCGGTTTTTCAGATGTGGATCCTAGACAGCGCTTCGATCCTAACCCGGTGGAGCTTGCAATGACCCGTATCTACTCTCTCGACCGCACTGACAGTGTCGCATTAGACACAACGGCCATCATGCGCCTTGAAGTGGCCCTTGGGGCCACGCGCAGCCGCGAAGTCATGACCCAGGCCTGTTGCGAAATCATCGAAAAAATGACCCAGGTCGAGGTTCTGGTCGGCGCGCAGGACTACGAGGCAGCCGTGCGGTACGCCCGCGGGATCGCATCGCTGAGCGGTGAGATCGGTCTGGTCGAATTTTCCAAAGCGGCCCGCGCCGCAGCCGACTGCCTGCGCGGGTCCGATCCTGTTGCCATCGCTGCCACAACACACCGCATGGCACGGCTTGGCGAAGCATCGCTGGACACGTTGCTTCATCCCGAAGCATCGGAGGAGATTTGACATAAAGCGCCCAAGGCATCACGAGTGAGGGGGACCACCCCCTCTCAGGAGCCTTGCCCAAATGACTGCCGAATTCGCCCCCGTTGGCGCCCCTGCCCTGCCAATACACATTGTGGCGCCCGAGGCTCTGAGCGACTGGACCGCTGCCTGCCCAGATCACATCCAAAACCAGCTCAATACACCGCCCTTTAGCGCGAAGCTGGGCGAAGTGCGTGTCCTTCGGAAGAGCAGTGGAATGCCGCACATGTGTGTGGTGGGCTGGGGCACACAGGCCCAGCGGCAGAGGCAGCAGTTCCCGCTGGGCGGGCTCGCATCCAAGCTTCCGGAGGGGACCTACCGGATTGAAACCTTTCCCGACGGTGCGGATCTTGACAATATCGCACTGTCCTGGCTGCTCGGCGCCTATCGATTTGATCGCTATAAGTCGCAATCGGCCGCCGAGGCCAAACTGATCGCACCTCGGCCCGAGACTGCTGCACGGCTGGAGGTTCATGCGGCGGCAGGCGCATTGGCCTGCGATCTGATTAATACACCCGCAAATGACTTGGGTCCCGAAGCGCTGGAGGCCGCAGCACGGGACGTGGCGGCCGCCCATGATGCGGCGGTTTCGGTGATCAGCGGTGCAGCATTGCTTGAGCAAAACTTCCCCCTGATCCACACGGTGGGGCGCGCCTCGGACCAGGAACCACGTCTGGTGGATTTCATGTGGGGGGCCGCTGGCGCCCCAAAGGTGACCCTGGTCGGCAAAGGTGTGTGCTTTGACACCGGTGGGCTGAACCTGAAACCGGGCGCTTCAATGGGCCTGATGAAAAAGGACATGGGCGGGGCGGCCACGGTTCTGGCGCTCGCCAAGATGATCATGGCCTTACAGCTGCCGGTTCGCCTCAGGGTGCTGGTGCCGATCGTTGAAAACAGCGTGTCCGCAGGCGCGTTCCGACCGGGCGACATCCTGACGGCCCGCAACGGCCTAACGGTGGAGGTCAACAACACCGATGCAGAGGGGCGCCTGATCCTTGCCGATGCGCTTGCACTGGGCGCCGAAGACCACCCGGACCTGATGATTTCGATGGCGACCCTGACCGGAGCGGCCCGGGTCGCCCTGGGTCCCGATGTGCCGCCCTATTTTACCGATGACGCTGACCTGTCGGCGCAGATACTTGCCGCCTCGCGCAAGGTCGCGGATCCGCTGTGGCCCCTGCCCTTTTGGGATCCGTATGAAGAGATGATCGAGCCCGGCATCGCCGATCTGGACAATGCACCCAAGGGGGGCTTTGCCGGTGCGATCACTGCCGCGCTGTTTCTGAGGCGCTTTACCGAGAATGCAGGCGCCTATGTGCATGTCGACTGCTATGGCTGGACGCCCGCGGCAAAACCCGCGCGCCCGAAGGGCGGCGCGTGCCAGGGTGCGCGCGCATTGTTTGATGTCATCGCCGAGCGTGTGCAGTAGTGTCCGATCCCCGCCAAACCCCGGCACGCGCCGATCTGGCGGCAGCACATCTCGTCGATACACATCCGGCGCCCCGCTATGCCAAGGCGGCACAGTTCCAGGTAACAAAGCCGCTGCTGGACATGCGCAACACACCAGACGCGGGGTCGTTGAGCAGTCAGTTGCTGTTCGGCGAGGCATTCGATGCATATGAGGTGGATGCAAAGACCGGCCTGGCCTGGGGGCAATCCCTCACGGATGGATATGTCGGGTACGTCCAGGCAGACGGGTTGATGCCACGTGGCCCCGCTGCGACGCATGTGGTGGAGACCCGGGTCGCCCAGACCTACGCCGAGCCGGACCTGAAACAGATGCCCACGCTTACCCTGCCATGGCAGGCCAGGCTGACGGTGACGGACCAGGATAAGGGCTATGCGCGGGTCGGCGCGAACACGTGGATCGCCGCGGCTCAACTGGCCCCGGCGGACCAATCCGCCGCGGATTTCGTTTCGGTCGCCAAGCAGTTTTTGGGAACGCCCTATGTCTGGGGCGGCCGCAGCGTCTATGGGCTGGATTGCTCGGCCCTGGTTCAGCTTGCCCTGCAGGCCGCTGGCCACCCCTTTCCCCGCGATTCGGACCTTCAGGAAGATGCGGTGGCTGCGTCCGAACTGCCGCTGCGCCGCGGGGATCTGGTTTTCTGGGATGGTCATGTCGGGATCATGGAGGACAGCGCCACGCTGCTGCACGCAAATGCGCATCACATGGCCGTGGTTTCAGAACCCTTGGCCGAGGCGGCGGCCCGGATCAGCCGGACCGGCACGGGTCCGATCAGCAGCTATGGACGCATACCGGATTAAGGCTGCCATCCCATCTGTCCATCTAAGGCCCGGTCCAGCATCCGATACCGCGCTTAACCATCCACCGCACGGATCAGCTTCTTCTCCAGCACCCTGAGCACAACGCGCAAGTCCTTGCCGCGCTTGAGTACCTGGCCATCCATCCCTATCACAGAGTACTGGCCCTGACGCTGCGCCAGGGACGGTCGCTTTTCAATCCGGTAAAGCGGATGTTCCGTCGCCCGCCGAAAGACCGAGAAGACAGCGACGTCGCGTAGCATCGAAATCCCGTAGTCGCGCCATTCGCCGGCGGCCACCATTTTACCGTAGAGGGGAAGAATCACCGACAACTCTGTGCGATGAAAACTGACTTGTGGCTGGGGTGGAGGAAAGCGGGCGACAAAGGCGAGGGTGTTTTGAGCCATGAAATGACTGTTATCGATCCCGGAATAATAGGCAAGTCCCGAAAAAATCTGGATGAAACGTGCAATGCCGGAATGTGACCACAATTCGGGCACAGGGCCGCCCAAGTGGATGAGCATAAGATTTTTGGTGGCTCGGTTTGAGCTTCACTCTGACGTCGGTGGAAACTAGCCCCCACATCTTCCACCGGCGTCAGAGGCCAAGACTCTTTTTTCCTGAAGTACGACCATAGCCCGGGCCACCGTGACAGGCGCTCGGGTTATGTTTATGACAGCAGCGAAAACAGTCGAGTGAACACCCACATGCGCGATTTCCAAATCCCAAACCGATCCCTCGTCCTTGCCGAGCATGGCATGGCCGCAACGTCGCACCCATTGGCAAGCAAGGTTGCATTGGACATCCTGTGCGCGGGCGGAAACGCCGCCGATGCCGCGATTGCCGCTTCCCTGCTGCTGGGCGTCTGCGAACCGCATATGACGGGTCTGGGCGGCGATTGCTTTGCACTGATCAAGCCAGCGGGCGCCGACACGGTGTACGGCCTCAACGGCTCGGGCGTCGCACCTGCCGGTTTCGATGCCGACCGTTTGCGTCGTCAGGGGTTGACCGTAATGCCGACCGATACCGGCGATGCGGTCACGGTTCCAGGTGCTGTCGCTGGTTTCTGTGCGCTCTCTGAACGCTATGGCCAACTGCCGCTGGCGGAGGTTCTGGCCCCGGTGATCGCATATTTTGAGGGCGGTGTTCCCGTCGCGCCCCGGGTCGCCTTTGACTGGGCCGGTGCGCTGGACAATCTGCAGGGATCGGCGCGGGACCTGTATGCGATTCAGGGCGTGGCCCCGCGCGCCGGACAGGTCTTTCGGTCACCGGAACAAGCGGAGGTCCTGCGCCTTATCGCGGCACACGGCCGCGCAGGGTTTTACGAGGGCGCCGTAGCCGAAGGTATGGTTGCGGCACTGAACGCGGCCGGCGGGACACATACGTTGGATGACTTCGCCGCCCAGACAGCGATCTGGGTCGATCCGATCCATGGCGCGTACAAATGCACGGAACTGATCGAGCTGCCGCCGAACGGCCAAGGTGCGACGGCGTTGCTGATTGCCAATATCCTCGCGCAACACCAGGTTTCGGCGATGGATCCACGCGGTGTCGCCCGGATCCATCTTGAGGCGGAGGCTGCGAAACTGGCCTATGATGCTCGCAACCGCATCGTCGGGGATCCTGCGACAGCCGCCGATGCCGTGGCACGGATGACCGATCCCACGCTTGCCGCAGATCTGGCGGGGTGCATTGATCCCAAGCGAGCTCAGCCCCAAACACATCTGCTAACCGACGCGGTGCACCGCGACACTGTTTGCCTGAGTTTGGTGGACAAGGATCGGATGGCGGTGTCGATGATCTATTCGATCTTCCACAGTTTCGGATCGGGTCTTGTGGCGCCTGAAAGCGGCATTCTGTTTCAAAACCGGGGGGCTGGCTTTACCCTAGCCGAAGGGCATCCGAACGAGGCCCGGCCAGGGCGGCGGCCGATGCATACCATCATACCGGGAATGCTGGCAGAGGATGGGCGCGTGTCGATGGCTTTTGGTGTGATGGGCGGCCAGTATCAGGCGGCCGGTCATCTGCGCTTCCTCAGCAATATGGTGGATTTCGGGATGGATCCGCAAACGGCCATCGAGTTCCCACGGAGTTTCCCGGAGAACAACGTACTGAAGGTCGAGCGCGGATACAGCGATGCTCAACGGGCCGAACTCACGGAGATCGGGCATGAGGTGGTCATTCCGGATACGCCGATCGGCGGCGCTCAGGCCATTTCACTGAACTCGGACGGTGTGCTTATTGGCGCTTCGGACCCGCGCAAGGATGGCTGCGCATTGGGCTACTGAGTGCCGGCATCTTGCCGAAACTGCAGCTTGTGAAGCCCGGCATACATACCACCGCGCGCAAGCAGGGCGTTATGTGTCCCCTCTTCGATCACCCGGCCATGGTCGATGACCACAATATGATCGGCGTTTTGGATCGTCGCCAGTCTGTGCGCAATCACCAGGGTTGTCCGGCCTTTGGCCAAACGGTCCAGCGCCGTCTGAATCAACGTTTCGGATTTCGCATCCAAGGCGGATGTCGGTTCATCCAGCAAAAGAACCGAGGCGTCGCGCAGCATCGCGCGCGCAATCGCGACACGTTGCCGCTGCCCGCCTGAAAGATTGGCTCCTCGAGGCCCTACCGCGGATTCAAGGCCCAGCGGCAAAGTCTCGGCGAAATCGGTCACCGTGGCTCGGTTCGCGGCAGCGTCGATCTCGGCATCGGAGGCGGACAGACGACCCAGGCGGATGTTTTCCCGAATTGTCTCATCGAACAATGCGGCGTCTTGACTGACAACACCAAAATGCCCGCGCAAGGTGGCAAGGTCCACTGTATCGATGGGTGTGCCGCCGATGGTCACCTGACCCGAATGGGGGTCGATCAACCGCGTCAACACGTTGAACACCGTGCTCTTTCCAGCACCTGACGCGCCGACCAATGCGGTTGTCTGCCCGGCCTTTGCGGTGAGGCTCAGCCCTCTTAGAACCGGCTCCTCATCGTAGCCAAAGGTCACGTCACGCAATACCAGATCGCCCGGCGCTAGCCGCCCGGTCGGTGCAGGATGGTCTTGTACGACCGGACGCGCATCAAAAAGACCATACAGGCGCTCAAGACTGGCCAGGGCCGCCTGAATCTGGCCCGACACGTTGGAGAGCTTGCGCAGCGGATCGAAAATGAGCGCCATTGCAGTGAAAAAGCTCATGAACTCGCCAACTGTTTTCTGGCCGTCGATGATCTGGTGACCGCCGTAGATCAGGACGCACAGAAAACCCAGCGCCGCCAACAGATCAATCAGCGCCGGAAGCGCCGCCTGTCCGATTTGCGCGGAACGTTCAGCGTCCAAATACGTGTCGACCGATTTGCCAAAGCGCCGGGTTTCGTGCTGTTCCAGCGTGTTGACCTTGATCGCCAGCATGCCGTGAAATATCTCGTCCAGACGGGTGGAAATCCCTGACGACGCTTCCCGGGCGCGGCGGGTGGTTCGCCTGATCCGCCGCTGAAGTACCAACAGCGGAAAAACGACCAGCGGCACCCCCGCAAACACCAGAAGCGCCCATATCCAGTCAATCCAGATCGCCACTGTCAGAAGTGAGATCAGACTGACCGTATCGCGGCCCAGCGTCATCAAGGCCTGACTTGCAGCGCCCTGCAGCGCCTGCGCATCCCCACGTACACGTTCGATCAGCCCGCCCGGGGCGTTGAACTGAAAGAACTGGGTGTCGAGGCTGAGCAAGTGCGTCGTCAGGGACTTTTGAAGGTCAGTAACGACCTGCAGCCCTGTGCGCACCACCAGGTACCGTTGGCCAAATCCGGCAACGGCCCGCGCCGCAAACAGCGCAAACACCACGCCGGCGATCAGGCCGACGGCCCCCCGGTCGCCGCCCACGAAAACCTGATCGAACATCGGGCGCACCATGAAGCTGAGCAGCCCCAACATCGCGCCCTCTATCGTCATAAGCAGCAGGGCAAACCCAAGCACCGGAATATGCTTGGCCACGTAATCGCGCCAGACCCGCATGATCAGTTGGCGCGAATCCTCACCCGATGCCGGGGTCACCTTGGCTGTCATTCCCGGCGCAGAATGCTGTCGACAAGCACCTTCGCCCAGCTCTTGGCGGCGAACCCTGCGATGATTGCCTCGGGGTCGTAGTGCTTTTCGATCCACTCCATGAAGGGCGTCGGCGTCTTCGCGTTAAACACGCCATAGGTTTCGACCATCCGATCCAGAATGCCGGTCTCGGAGGATTTTATGTGCAAGAATTTCAGGCTGAGTTGGGCGGCGGCCTCCTCCGCCGAACCGTTCTTGACCGCCAGGATGTAAAGTGCTGCCGCAAGCCCGGCCCGATCAGCGCCTGATTTACAGTGGAACAGCAGCGGGCGCTCTGCGGTCTCGAAAATCTCCTTGAGGTCGGCGACCTCCTGCGCGGACGGAAGCCGACGCGAACCAAGACGAAAGTTGATCAGCTTTATGCCGTGCTTTGCACATGCCTCACGCTCCAGCGCATAACTTCCAAGTCCATTTGGCCCGCGCAGGTTGATGATCGTGCGCAGCCCCTCCTTGGCCAGCTTCCGGATCCGATAGGGCCCCGGCTGGTTAGAGCGATAAACGCCGCGGTCCAGCTGAGCGTGATTTTTCCAGAACCGACGCAAAATCCCGTGATCCAGGAAGTTCATATCGATGACCGCCATCGGCCGCGCACCGGGCTGTTCAAGATCCACCGCCCATCGTTGCCGCAAGGCGTCTCGGCGCGTGTACCAAAGGGATTTCAGAACCATAGGCTTTACCACCTTGCCGGGGCGGTCAATGCAACTGGCCACCGGGGTCATATCTGCCGTCACTCAGGTGGCCGAACATTTCGGCCACCTCGGGATGGTCGACCGGATCGCCGGTTTCATCCCGCACCAGGTTCTGCTCGGACACATACGCCACGTAATATGACGTCTCGTTCTCGGCAAGTAGATGATAAAACGGCTGCTCTTTCGATGGACGGTTTTCCACAGGTATGCTGTCATACCATTCATCGGTGTTGTTGAATATCGGATCGACATCAAAGATCACCCCGCGAAACGGATGCACCCGGTGGCGAACAACTTCGCCGATTGTAAATTTCGCGCGCGTCTTCAGCATCACTGTGTCCCGAAACGATCCATGTCTATCTAGACCTTCCCCCGTTTCGAGTCCATATCGCGCACGGAAACGGGAACAAAGGCGATGGGCATGGGTGTGCTGTTTGACGTGGTTCAAATCGTGGCACCCGTATTCCTTTTGGCTGGTCTTGGCTTCGCGTGGGTGCGGATTGGCTTTGACTATGATGTTGCGTTTGTCACCCGGCTGGCGATGTCCCTTGCGATCCCCTGCCTGATTTTCATGTCCCTGGTTCGTACGGAAATCGACCCGCGCATCCTGCGAGATAGTGCTATCGCCACACTAATGGCCTATGCCGCGACAGGAGGTTCTTTATATTTTATTATCAATATTTTAGGATTGGACCGTCGCACATATTGGGCACCACTTACGTTTGGCAACACAGGCAACCTGGGGCTACCGATCGCGCTGTTTGCATTCGGCGCCGAGGGGTTGGGTTTTGCCGTTGTGGTATTTGCGGTCATGCTGGTTTTGCAGTTCACGCTGGGCGTATGGGTTGTCAGCGGGCGCAGTTCGCCACTGACCATGCTGCGGGAACCCATGGTCTGGGCTACCGTGCTGGGCGGTGTGTTTCTGATCGCAGGCTGGTCTTTGCCTGTATGGGCTGGCAACACATTGGATCTGATCGGGCAATTGGGTATCCCGCTGATGCTGATCACTTTGGGGGTTGCCATGTCGCGTCTGCGCCCAGCTGCTGTGGGCCGTGCGTTTGGGCTCTCGGCGGTGAAACTGGCTGTAAGCCTGGCGCTCGCGTTGTTGGCGGGATACGTGATGGGGCTACCGGGAGTGGCGATGGGCGTCCTGGTGCTGCAATTGGCCACGCCTGTTCCGGTAACGAATTTCATGTTGGCTCAGAAGTACGGCGCCAACGCGACCGAAGTGGCCGGGCTGGTCGTGGTCTCCACCCTGCTCTCGGTATTGTCATTGCCGGTAATCCTTGGGTTTTTCATCTGAGGCTTCCCAACACGAAGTTTTTCAGGCAAACTGCTGGGAATAAGTGCAAAAGCACAGGTCGAGCAGAAATGAACCGAGAGTCCTCGCGGCGTGTCCCGCGTTTGTCACTGTTGGCGCTGGTGGTTTTAACCGCCTGCTCCGGTGCGTCTCAGGGCCCACCGGCGAACACCGAAAATGCCTGCCTGATGAAACAGGACCGGCCGCAGTGGTTTCAGGCCATGGCAAAGACCGAGGCGCGCTGGGGTGCTCCGGTCCACGTACAGATGGCAACGTTCTATCAGGAAAGCACCTTTCGCCCGAAAGCGAAGCCGCCCCGCAAATACTTCCTGTGGATCATCCCGGCGGGCCGCGTCAGCTCGGCCTACGGGTACGCCCAAGCAATTGACGGAACCTGGGACTGGTACCGCGCCGACACGGGGAACCGACGGGCCAAACGCGACCGGTTTCCCGATGCGTCTGATTTCATGGGCTGGTACATGGCCCGCTCGACAGCGAATGCCGGGATTGCGCCACAGGATGCCTATCGCCAATACCTCGCCTATCACGAAGGCCATGCGGGCTATAAACGCGGCTCGTATTCCAGCAAGGCCTGGTTGCAAAACACGGCGGCCCGGGTCCAGGCACGCGCATCCAAATACGAGCAGCAGCTGCGGAGTTGTCCGTAGCCTCAACACGCGCGTCCGGTTGGCTGGTCCGGCCGACCCGCGTCTGAACCACAGTGTACGTGACTGCGGTGCTTTTAGGCATTCGGGCTGAAGAACACCCATCGGGGGGCGTTTAAATCAACAATTTGTCAGCACGGGTTGTATTGTTTCGCATCCTGTTACAGCTTGTTTGCATTTTGAGTGATAGGGGATAGAAATGGACCGATTGAGCGAGATGGAGGCATTTATCTCAGTCGTCGACCAGGGCGGCTTTACGGATGCTGCCAAGAAGCTTGGCATTTCCAAGTCCTCTGTATCCAAGCATGTTTCGGCGCTTGAGGCGCGTCTTGGGGCGCGCCTGTTGAATCGGACCACACGAAGGGTCAACCCAACGGAAATCGGCCTAGCATACTATGACCGGGCCGCGATGGTTCTGTCCGGCGCCAGCGAGGCGGACGAGATGGTCAGTTCCATGCAGACCGCGCCCCGGGGCTCGCTGCGAATCTCGGTCCCGGTCAGCTTCGGGATCAGCCAGGTTTCCGGGATCATCGGAGAATTTCTTGGGTCTTATCCGGATGTCGCCGTGAACATGGTATTGGACGACCGGTTTGTTGAGCTGGTGGCCGAGGGCTTCGATGTCGCCATTCGCATCGGCAAACTGGAAGACAGCACATTGAAAGCGCGAAAATTGGCCGAGACACGCATGGCGATGGTGGCCAGCCCGGAATATCTGCGCAGACATGGTGCGCCGGGCAGCCTTGAAGCGCTCTCTGAGCATGTCCTGTTGCACTACTCGAACCTTTCGACCGGAAATTTCTGGCGCCTGCGTTCAAAATCCGGGGAAGAGCGGCACGTTCGGGTCGGTGGGCGGCTAACCGCCAACAACGGCGAAAGCCTGGTTCGCGCGGCGGAACGCGGCCTGGGTATTGCGCTTGTACCCACATTTGTTCTTGGTGCGGGGCTACGCGACGGCCGCCTGACCGAGTTAGATCCGCAAGCTGAACTGGATACACTGGGGATATACGCGGTCTATCCTCCGGGCAGATACACCCAACCGAAGCTTCGGGCGTTTATTGATTATCTCGCGGAGAAGCTAAAAAACCGCGGTCCGGACAACTGGTTGGACTAGCGCTGCTCTTTACATTTTCGCTGCAACGCACCATATTTGTTGCAACGCAGCAGAGCCTGCTGCGGGACCACTCTGGCGACCAGGGGGACCAACATGGAACTATCTTCACAAATGATTTTATTCGCCCGCGTTGTGGACAAGGGCAGCTTTTCAGGTGCCGCGCGCGAGATCAGCCAGTCGCCTTCGGCAGTCAGCAAACAGATCGGCGCATTGGAAGATCGCCTGGGCGTCAGACTTGTAACACGGACGCAGCAGGGAATTTCGCTGACCGAGGAGGGGCGGGTATTTCACGACCGCTGCACGCAAATCGCCGAGACGGTTTCCGACACAGAGACGCTGCTTGAGTCAATGGCGCGGTATCCGCGCGGCGTATTGCGCGTGAATGCAACCGTTGCCTTTGGCAAGGCACAGATATTGCCCATTCTCCCGAAGTTCCTCGCGACCTACCCCGAGCTGACGGTCAACCTGGAACTGACGGACCGTCCGACGGACCCTTATAGTGACGACATCGATGTCGGCATCCGATTCACCGAGCAGATTGATCACAATTCGGTAATTGCACGGAAGCTGGCCCCGAACCGGCGCGTGATCTGCGCGAGCCCCGGCTACCTTGCCAATCATGGCGTACCGGCACTGCCCGATGATCTGCAGAATCACAATTGCCTGCGCCTATCCACTGTCCAAAAGTGGAATGAATGGTCCTTTGGCAAAGGCGCCGGGAAACGTGGCGTGATGGTCACCGGAAACTTCGAGGCGAACAGCGCCGATGCGGTGTATCATGCGGCATTGGCCGGTGTCGGAATCGCCCGTCTGTCAACCTATCTGATCGGGGCAGATTTGGCGGCGGGCCGCCTCGTCCGTCTGCTTCCAGACTACATCCACACCGAGTCGGCAATCTATGCGATCTATCCCGAGCGGCGGAATCTCGCCCCCAAGATACGTGCGTTTCTGGACTATCTAACTGATTACTTTGGGAAAACACCGCCTTGGGAGCGGCATGAGGGTTGTGACACCAGCGCATAGTGCCTTTGACTGAGCAAATGCGGGACATTTTTGTGCAATGCGGTATATTCAGGGTGTCGCTTCGGCGACATGCCCGTTCCGGGCATTTCCTCCCTAGACTTGGGCCATGCGATAGCGTGGCCCCTTTTTTTTGACAAACCGCTAGCGGAGGATGATTTCCACACGCCGATTGGCCGCGCGCCCGGCCTCCGAGTCGTTGCGTTGCAGTGGCGCAAGAAAACCGGCGCCCGCCACGTCCAGCCGGTCCGGCGCAATGGCGTAGTCCTCGATCAGCGCGCGGCGGACGGCGGCGGCGCGCTCGCGGCCCACCCGGATGTTGCTTTCAAGACTGCCCACATTATCCGTATGGCCCACAATCACGATCCGTGCCTCGGGATAGGTCACCATGAAACGCGCAATCTGCGCCAGGCCTGAGCGCACATCCGGTGCAACGTCAGTCACCCCTGGCGCAAAGTCCATCCCTGGCAGAACCGCACGCCCCTGGTCCTCCATACCCGCGAAGATATCCGCATCTGGGCGTGCCGCGGGGCCAAGGGCGGGCGGGACAGACAGCACCGGAGCATCCACCGCGCTTGGCGTAACCTCGATGGCTTGCAGATAGTTTCCCCGGGGAGAGCGGCTGATCAGAAAGCTCAGCGTCTCCTGCCCAGCGTCCGTATGCCGTTGCAATGCCAGGAACGAGAAAGCGTTGAGATCAACCTCCATCATCGGCGACGGCAATACCCGTGTTTGATAGCGAAAGTCGAAACCGCCGCACCCATCGTCGCTGCAGCTGTGGCGGAGGCGGTAGCCTTGCGCGAGAAAGGCGGCACGCAGCGACAGTTTGACGGCCAAGGGCTCGGACCCCTCCCTCGGCCACCGCCAGGCGCGGGTCGTCACATGCCCGGCAATCGCGGCAACCGGTGCCCGTTCGGCGGTGAAGCGGCCAATCGGCAGTTCGTAGATATCTGGATCGGTGACCTCCCAAGCCGTTTCCACGGCGCCCGCAGGCAATGGCACTTCGGTGGCGGCAATTACAGCCGACGCCATTGCGGCCGATGCCAGGGTCAGGGCCATACTGGAAAGGGCAACGGTCATTCCGCCGGGTCCGGCATTACGCGATAGTGATACGTACCTACAGGCAGCATGCCCATCCTCTGATAGAGTTGATTGGCTGCACTATTGTCGTGTGTCGTTGCAAGTGCCAGCGTGTCGGCGCCGATGCTCTGCGCCCAGCGCGCGGCGGCCGATGTCAGGGCGGTGCCCAGGTTTTTCCGCCGCAGATCCGGTGAAACCGCGGCAGCGTGTATCATTGCAGTGCTGCCATGGGCCGCAACAAAGGCCACCCCTCCGGGCAGATCGTTCTTACGCGCAAGCAGATACACATGAGGCCCCTGCGTCCGCGCCATTACCGCAAGGCGCGCGGCACCAATATGGTTCTCAGACCAGAGGTCTTTCATTATGGCCAGCGGAAATGACCCCTCCATGACCGGTGCTGTGGGTTTAGCGGCATCAAGAATGGTCTGTACCGAGGCAGCATATAACGTGACCGGATCTATAAGCTCGTAGCCCCGGCTATCGAGTTCCAGATCCAGCGCCTCTTCCCCGGGCCGCAACATAAACAGCGGTACTTGGTCCATTCCGCGCATCTCCGCCTCGGCCAACTCCACGCCTGAGTTAGGAACGGTTTGCGTCGCCGCCGAGACACGCTTGCCCCCGCCCGCACCGCGGCGCAGGTGCCAGCCGGGGACCTCAACGTGTTCGGCAGCCGGCCAGGTGGCATCAAGGACTGTGAACAGATCAGAGGTTTGCATGAGTCCATCGTACCTTGGTCGAGTTGGTGGGCCGCTTTCTGCCCCACGATGTTTCAACCCGGGTTTAGGATTACGCGCAACCCTATGCGGTTCAATCCTTTGCGCGCTGCACCGATGGCTCATTGGAATTTCGGGCTTGCGAGGGGGAGGGCTTTTGCACCAGACCGGTGGATCCACCCCATCCTGGTACTTCAGCCCTACAACGTCCCGGCAGCAACGGAGCACCACACCATTCAGCCAACACCACCCCAGCAACGCGAGTGTATGACCCGCCTGACACGAAACAGTGTCGGTCGCAAATATTTCAATTGACGCACTTCCCATGATCGGACATGTTACCGCTAACACGTCCGGTATCGTGAGACCGGGCTGTTACGGGCGACTAACCTTACAAGGGCCTTGGTTGGACGCCTTCATCTGCAAGGGGTGTGCACGGTTCTCCCCGATTGCACCTCTTGCAGAGATTATTTTGCACGGGCCGGGACGCTTGCGATCCGCGCGCCGTCATGTCAACAAACGGGCGCACCTTTTCGGGTGCGCCCGTCTGGGTTTTAGCGAACAGATCATCGAGGATGTCTCATGACCACCAAAGTTGCCATCAACGGATTTGGCCGTATCGGCCGCAACATTCTGCGTGGGTTGATCGAGAACGGGCGCACAGACATTGAAGTGGTCGCAATCAACGACCTGGGCCCGGTCGAGACGAACGCTCATCTGATGCGGTACGACAGTGTTCACGGGCGCTTTCCCGGTGAGGTTAAGACCGCGGGGGATACCATTGACGTCGGGCGCGGACCGATCCGCGTCACGGCCGAGCGTGATCCCAAGGCCCTCCCCTGGTCGGATGTCGATATCGCGTTCGAGTGCACTGGTATCTTCACCGCGCGCGACAAGGCCGCCATGCATCTTGAGAACGGCTCCAAGCGGGTATTGATCTCGGCACCCGGGGCAAATGCTGACAAAACCATCGTCTACGGCGTAAACCATGAGACATTGACGACCGAGGATACGGTGGTTTCCAATGCCTCTTGTACGACCAACTGCCTGGCCCCCGTAGCCAAGGTTCTGCAGGACAGCTTTGGAATTGACCACGGGTATATGACGACCATTCATGCCTACACCGGCGATCAGCCGACGCTGGACACCATGCACAAGGATCTCTATCGCGCGCGGGCCGCTGCCTTGAGCATGATCCCCACTTCCACCGGGGCCGCCAAAGCCGTCGGTCTTGTCCTGCCTGAACTTGCCGGCAAGCTGGATGGTTCGGCCATCCGCGTGCCGACCCCGAATGTCTCGGTGGTTGACCTGACTGCTGTCCTGAACACATCGGCCACCGCCGAGGACGTTAATGCGGCGATGCAGGCGGCTGCGTCAGGAGCCCTCGACGGGATCCTGGGGTATGAGGAGGCGCCGCTGGTGTCGTCTGACTTTAACCATGATGCCCACTCTTCGATCTTTGCCGCGCCGCAGACCAAGGTCATCGAAGGGACCATGGTGCGGGTCCTCAGCTGGTACGACAATGAATGGGGGTTCTCGAATCGTATGCTCGATACCGCCCGTGCCATGTCAGCGCTGATTTAGTCGGATCCTCTGGCAGGAATGTCCGCAGGCCCCTAAAAATTTAACCATCCGGCCAGGACTGGGCCGGACCGCATTCACCACTCCTCAACCTTCACTCGCGATATCTGCACACAGATCTCGGTAGAAGGGTGTCTTTGCACTCGTGCGATGGGAGATGGTGAATGAGGAACAAGACCACATCCTGGCTTCAGGACCGCGAAGTCGCGCACCAGGCAGGGGGTGCGCCGCATGGCTGATGTCACTCTGGAACTTCCTGAAAATGCCTCGCTGGAGGCCGCAAGAACTGTTCTGGACAAACTCCGCGCCACCTCGGATGCGGACCTGATCACCCTGGATGCGGCCGCTGTTAGCGCGATGTCAACGCCATTTGTGATCACCCTGGTCAGCGCGACCCGGTCGCGCGGGGAGGATGCGCAGCCGATCCGGGTTGTGAACGCGCCTGCCGCGTTTCTCGACAGTTTTTCGGACCTTGGCATGTTTAGCGAATTGATGAAGATGGAGTTCCCGGCATGAGCACAGTTTTGGCCGTAGATGACACCCGCGCATTGCGCGCAATGCTGTCGGATTGCCTTAAAAAGGGCGGTCATGACGTGATCCTTGCCTGCGACGGGGTGGAGGCGTTGGACCAACTGCGCAAACACAAACCTGACATCGTGATCACCGATCTGAACATGCCGCGTATGAACGGTCTCGATTTTATCGAGGCGGCGCGGCGCGAGCCCGAGGGCAAGGCGCTGCCGATGTTGTTGCTGACCACCGAAACCGCGCAGGGGCTTAAGGATCGTGCCAAGGCTGTAAGGGCGACCGGCTGGCTGACCAAGCCTTTCGATCCAAAACAGATCCTCAGCCTCATCGAACAACTCGCCTGATATCTTAACGAGGGAACGCTCATGGACGACGATGAGGACTTTCAGGCGCTATTTTTCTCGGAAACCCGCGAACTGCTGGATGCTCTACTCGAGCATCTGAACCTGATGGCTGATGAGGCGGGCGATAGTGAAACCGTACACGCCGCATTTCGCGCGGTGCACTCCGTCAAAGGCGGTGCGGCGGCTTTTGGGTTCGACCGGCTGATCGGATTTGCCCATATCTTCGAGACAGTGATGGACAGAATCCGCGAAGATGACCTTGCACTGGACAACCAACTGGCGCAGATCCTTCTGCGCTCTGGCGATATGCTGCAAGTGCTGGCCGAAAAGGCCGAGGCGGGCGAAGATGACGCTCCTATCGAGGGCTTGGACAAGCTCCACCAAGAACTTGCCATTCTCGCCGGAGAGGAACCACCTGCAGCCGAGTCCAACTCGGCCCCGACTGATGCACAAGCCACACCTGACGAAGCGCCGACCGACACGCCGGCCGAGGATTCTGCTTCAACACTGGCCGAAATCACCTGTCGGATCACACCGGAAGATACTTTTTTCGAGTCGGGCCACGACATTCTCCGCCTTGTCCGATCCGCACGTGACATGGGGCTGACCGGGGTTCATACCGAGGGCCAGGTGGCCGAACTCGCGAAGTTCGACCCCAATGATATGGGTCTTACCTGGGAACTGACGTTTCAGACCGAACGCACGATAGACGAAGTAGAGGCGTTCTTTTCGATCTATGCGCATACCGCCCAGCTGGAATTCATCGATGAAAATCAAACAGAAGAAGAGGATGAAGATCCCGAACCAGACGATGAAGGATCACAGGGCAGTGGTGGCGGAACCGATCCAGATGGAGGTGAAACAGCCCCCGATGCGCCGCCCCAGGCCGCCGCTGAACCTGCGGCCAAGGCGGCTGATGCCACGCAACGCCCTGATCAAGGCAAACCCGGACAGAGCCGACCGGCTTCGGGACCAGCGTCGCGCGGTGGAGACCCCTCCAAGTCCCTGAGGGTCGAGATTGCGCGCATCGATCGCCTGGTAAACCTCGTCGGTGAAATGCTGATCACCCAGGCCGCCCTCGCGCAACAGATCACGGATGGCGACGAAAACCACGTGTCCGATATGGCTCACTCGGTGGACGCGATGTCACGCCAGCTGCGTGAACTGCAGGAGAGCGTGATGGCGATCCGCGCTCAACCGGTAAAATCCGTCTTCCGCAGAATGCCCCGGGTTGTCCGCGACCTGGCGGAAAAGTTGGGCAAAGAAGCCAAGCTTGAACTTGAAGGCGAAAACACCGAGGTCGACGCCACTGTGATCGAGGAGCTCTCCGAGCCATTGATCCACATGATCCGGAACTCCATGGATCATGGTCTTGAGGACAACGACACCCGGGAGGCCGAGGGCAAACCGCGCGTCGGAACCATTCGCCTGAGCGCCGAGCACCGCGGGGAGCGTGTGATCATCACAATTGTCGACGATGGCAAGGGGGTAAACCGCGAACGGGTTCTGGCCAAGGCGATCGACCGCGGTCTGGTTTCGGCGGACGACCAAATCGCGCCGGAGGAGATCGACATGCTGATTTTCCATCCCGGCTTTTCCACCGCCGAAGAGGTGTCCTCGGTGTCCGGCCGCGGCGTCGGTATGGATGTGGTAAAGAAAAAGATTGTCGCACTGGGCGGCAGGTGCACACTCAAGAGCACTCCGGGCAAGGGCACAATCTTTACAATCACGCTCCCGCTTACGCTTGCGGTCATGGACGGCATGACGGTCGCGATCGGCGATCAGAAGTACATTCTTCCGCTCAGTCAGGTTGTCGAAGCGCTCAACATCACGCGAGAGAGCAGCAAACAGCTTCCCGATGGAAGCAATCTGCTGGAGCGGCGTGGCGAATATCTGCGCCTGCTGAGCCTGCGGTCCGCGCTGGATCTTCCACCCCTGGATAGCAGCAAGGAAATGGCGATTGTCGTGGACACGGAAACCACTGGCCATGTTGCGCTTACCGTGGACGAACTCATCGGCCAACGTCAGATCGTACTCAAATCGCTCGAAGCGAACTTCCGGAAAGTTGACGGCATCTCCGGCGCCACCATTCTGGGTGACGGCCAGGTTGCCCTTATCCTAGACGTCCCGGCGCTGGTTCGGATGCAAAGCTCGGGCTTCTCTATGCAGGAGGTCTACCATTGACATTCGCCTCAAACCAAACGGCCACGATGGAAAATGGTGACCGCGACAATGCCCCAACAGGAACCGATGTACGGCAATATGTGACCTTCCTTGTCGGGGAAAGTATCTATGGTGTCGATATAAATTTGGTCCGCGAGATCAAGCAGTGGACCCCCACCACCGTCCTGCCAAACCAACCCAGTTATACCAAAGGTGTGCTCAACCTGCGCGGAACCATCGTGCCCGTCCATGACTTGCGGGCGCGCTTTGGCGGGGCCCTGACTGAACCCACCGAGACAAACGTCGTGGTCATCGTGTGGATCGGGACAAAAACTGTCGGCATCCTGGTTGATGCCGTTTCAGACATCATCGGGGTGCCCAGCGAAGAGATTCGGCAAGTCCCCGCAGGCCATGCGATGGGAGACATGTCCGCGATCGGGGGGCTTGTAACCGCCCAGGCGGGCATGGTCGCACTGCTCGACCTCAATACGATGTTCCCCTCGGAAGAAGAAACGAACTTCTAGGTGTTCCGCGCAGGCATTTCAGGGACGTGATGATGCAACCTCGTTTCCACTCCGATATCGCAACAGACACCGCCCACAGCGGTCCACCCGAGATGTCCGCGCACGAATTTGAACGTGTCGCCTCGCGTGTACTGTCAATGGCCGGCATCGTGCTGGAGCCACACAAAAGACAGATGATAATATCCCGACTGTCGCGGCGCTTGCGCGAACGGAACTTCGCGACTGTATCAGAGTATCTTGACTTCCTGGACAAGGGCACCGACACGACCGAACTGCAGGAGTTCGTGAATACTCTGACCACGAACCTGACCTCGTTTTTCCGCGAAGCGCATCATTTTGGTCACTTTGAGCGCAATGTCCTTTCAGCATTCTCTGCATCTGGCCAGTCAAAACTCCGCGTGTGGTCAGCGGGCTGTTCCAGCGGAGAAGAACCGTACTCGATCGCACTTTCGGCGCTGGAGGCCTTAGGCAGCCTCCCGGCCGACCTGAGAATTCTGGCAACCGACCTGGACACCAAAATGCTCAACCGCGGTAAGGCAGCAAGCTATGCGCCAGACCGAATACGCGATGTCGAGGCACGCTATCGCCGCCATATGCTTGAGGATCCCGGCACAGATACGGTGAACATGCCCAGGGCCGCAGTGAAAGCCATTACGTTTCGACAACTCAATCTTCTTGAACCCTGGCCAATGTCCGGCCTGTTCGACGTGATCTTCTGCCGCAACGTCATGATCTACTTCAGCGCGAAAACCAAAAGCAAACTGGTCGATCAGTTCGCGCAGTTCCTTGCCCCCGGCGGATATCTGTACCTCGGCCACTCAGAATCGCTATTGGGTGCGCACCCGTGCCTGAAAAGCTGCGGTGAAACCATCTATCAAAGGGTGGCGTAGGGATGAGCGTACCGGCCCTCCGTCTGCAGTCGCACTTTGAGCACAAAGTTGATGCCGAGGTGTATCCCGTTCTTCCGGGCGATCACCTTGTGATTTCGGACCCAAAGGCGGCGGTCAGCACGCTGCTGGGGTCCTGCGTTGCGGCGTGTATCCGGGACAGGGTGACCGGCCTGGGTGGGCTGAACCACTTTCTTCTGCCTGGCTCAGACCAAAGCGCATCCGCCCGGTACGGCGTTTATGCAATGGAGGTCCTGGTCAATGAAATCCTTGCAAACGGCGGCCAGCGGGTCAATCTCGAGGCGAAAGTATTCGGTGGGGCCGAGGTTCTGGCGTCTACCGGACAAACCCGCGTCGGACAAAAAAACGCAGCCTTTGTAAAGGATTACCTCAACAACGAGGGAATTGGCATCCTGGCCCAAGACCTGGGCGGCACCGCGGCACGCCGCGTTTACTTTTTCCCCGCCAGCGGCAAAGTCCGCGTCCAATACCTTGCCGCCACCGAAAGCAAACGCGCCGCAGAAAGCGAAGCGAAACTCAACAACCGCCTCGAGTCGAAGCCGACCAGCGGCAGCGTGGAGCTCTTCCAATGACACAGCAGCCCCAAGTATCAGATCCAACCACCAACCTTCCAACCGTCCTCGTCGTTGACGACAGTCGGCTCATGCGGCGTATGATCATTGCGGGGCTGGAGGCGGAAGGCACCATAAAAGTCGTGGGCGAAGCGGAGGACACAACGCAAGCCCGCCAGATGATAAAGGCGCTCAACCCTGATGTGATCACTCTGGATGTCGAAATGCCGGGCATGAACGGGATCGACTTCCTCAAGAAAATCATGGAACTCAGGCCGATGCCCGTCATCATGGTATCCACCCTGACCGCTGCCGGCGCGGATGTAAGCCTTGCAGCGTTACAAATCGGGGCGTTCGATGCAATCCAGAAGCCCGCGGGACGCGAGGATGTGGCGCGTTTCGGTCACGCCTTGCGCGAGAAGGTCCGACTGGCCCGTCAGTCCCGCATCGCACCACGCACGATGTCCAGCACGCCCCCGCGAGCGGGTCAGCCTCAACCGATCAAACGCACCGGTCCAATGCCGAACTTCGGCGGCGGCCAGGTCGAACTGATCGCTATCGGCGCTTCAACCGGCGGCGTCCGGGCCGTGACACAAATGCTGGAGCCTCTTCCGCATCAGACTCCGCCGATCGTCATCACACAGCACATGCCAGAAACGTTCACAAGCCGCTTTGCGGAACGGCTCAACGCGACCTTGCGCCACAACGTCAGGGAAGCAACCGAAGGTGAGGTGCTGGCGCCTGGATCAGTCCGTATTGCCCCGGGCGGCACGCATCTGAAGGTCGAACGCACCAATGGGAGGTTGGTAACAACCTTTGATCAGTCCGGTCCGATCTCGGGTCACAAACCGTCGGTCGATGTCCTGTTCAATTCGGTTTCCACCTCGGCAGGTGCCTCCGCCATAGGTGTGATCTTGACCGGTATGGGGCGCGACGGTGCCGCCGGGTTGCGCACGATGCGCAATGCTGGTGCGACAACTTTTGGACAGTCTGAGGACAGCTGCGTGGTCTATGGGATGCCCAAGATCGCCTTCGAATTGGGGGCCGTGAGCGAGGAGCTTGATCTTCGTGAAATTCCGCACCGGATTTGTGACTTTCTTAACCTCGGAACGGCTATCAAAAGCGCGTAAACACGGCGAAGGAGAACAGGCATGCCCGTAGCGAAATCACTGAAAATCCTTGTCGTCGACGACCAGCAGAGCATGCGTGGCCTGGCCCGCCAGTGCCTGAAGAAGATCGGCGTGATTGACGTCTCGCTGGCCGCCTCGGGCGATCAGGCCCTTGATGTGATGGCATCCCAGAAGTTCGATGCGGTCATCTCGGATCTGAATATGCCCGGGCTCAGCGGGGTCGAGCTTGCGCAAAAGATAAAGGGCCATCCGGTGCTCAAGACCACTCCGGTGTTTCTGGCAACGTCGGAATCCTACAGGGAACGCGCCACCGACGACACCGTCGACCACTTCGTGGCCAAACCGTTCTCTGTCAACGACATGCGCGAAGCGATCGAACAGCACCTCGGCGCCCTGACCTAACAGGTTGGTCGGGCGTCCCGCGCGGCGCAGTCCCGGTTCGCGGGAACTTGAACCCTCCGGTCAACTATGCTCCCCTGCCGCCACGCACTTTCGCGGGGACGCCAGGGGACACCAATGCTTGACCAGACCAACCTCTCAGACCTTTTGCAAGACCGGTCGCTGCTGATCAGCCAGGGGTTGGTCGGCGGGGATTGGGTTCCCGCCGACAGTAAAGAGACGTTCGTCGTGACAAATCCCGCCCGCGGCGATGTGCTGGCGCAGGTTCCTGACATGGGACGCGCGGAAACCGCGCGCGCCATCGAGGCCGCCTATGCCGCGCAGAAGAGCTGGGCCGCCAAAACCGGAAAGGAACGCGCCGCGGTGCTGCGGGCCTGGTACGACCTCACCGTTGCAAATGCGGATGATCTCGCCCTTATCCTGACCGCGGAAATGGGTAAGCCCCTGGCGGAAGCCAAAGGCGAAATACTGTATGGGGCGAGCTTTATCGAATGGTTCGCCGAGGAGGCCAAACGCATCTATGGCGAGACCATACCGGGC